>NZ_JBWKKU010000082.1:35316-36751 GCF_056431445.1 Saccharopolyspora sp. NPDC045941 | reverse complement strand
ATAGCACAATGCCGCTTAGCTTGAGTTGATCTTGGTGGTTTAGGGCCGGGATGATCTTGGTGTGGTGGATGATGGCGTGGTGGCTGGTGCCCGGTTGACGGATCTGGTTTCGCTTGGGGTGCTGGCCTCGTCGGTTCCTCGGGAGGTGGTCGATGAGGTGATCGCCGCGACGGGGCGGCAGGCCAAGCGTTCGGATGGCAAGCTTCCGCCGCACGTCATGGTGTATTTCGTGATGGCGATGGCGTTGTTCGCCGACGAGGATTACGAGGAAGTCGCGGCCCGGTTGACCGACACGCTTGCCTCGTGGGGCTGCTGGGATGATGGATGGAGCCTGCCCACTTCGGGCGGAATCACCCAAGCCCGTCAGCGCTTGGGGGCCGAGCCGTTGCGGGAGTTGTTCGCCCGGGTTGCGGTCCCGGTGGCCGATGAGCTGACTCGGGGCGCTTTTCTCGGGCCGTGGCGGCTGATGGCCATCGACGGGTTCGACTGGGACGTACCGGACACCGACGACAACGGCGCGGAGTTCGGCTACGGCGGCTCGGGGGAAAGCCGGTCGGCGTTTCCGAAAGTTCGTGTGGTGTCGGTCAGCGAGTGTGGCTCGCATGCGATGGTCGATGCCGAAATCGGTGGGGTCGTCGGCAAAGGCAGCGGGGAACAGACCCTGGCTCGTCGGTTGTACGGCCGCCTGGAGCCTGGTTGGTTGCTGATCGCCGACCGCAACTTCTACACCTGGCAGGACTGGTGCACCGCCGCTGACACCGGGGCGGACCTGCTGTGGCGGGCCAAGGCCAACGCGAGGCTGCCGGTCCTGGAATCCCTCGGTGACGGCTCTGACCGCTCGGTGCTACTCGACCCGAAAATCCGAGGCAGCAAACGGCAAACGCTCATCGACACCGCCACCCGAGGTGAGGAGGTTCCTTCTGATGAGGCCAGGGTGGTGCGAGTCGTGGAATACACCGTGCCCGACCGAGGCGGCAACGGGAAAGACGAACTGATCCGCCTGATCACCACTATCACCGACCCCACAACGGCCCCCGCGGCGGCGTTGGCCGAGGCCTATCACCAGCGCTGGGAACACGAAACCGCCAACAACCAGATCAAAACCACCCTGCGCGGGCCGGGACGAGTGCTGCGATCGAAAAGCCCCGGCATGGTCCGCCAGGAGATCTACGGCTACCTGCTCACCCACTATGCCCTCAGCGCGCTGATCTGCCGAGCGGCCACCGAAGCCGACATCGATCCCGATCGGGTCAAATTCACCCGCACCGTCCGCCTCGTCCGCCGCCGGATCACCGACCCGGCGGCCTTTTCCCCCTGACGGACAGAAACGATCTTTCTCAGCGGTCGCGGCCGATATCACCGCCACACGCAACCTCAGCCCTCGTCGCCGCCACCGCAGCTACGCCCGCGTGATCAAACGCGGCCGCCACAACGC
>NZ_JBWKKU010000082.1:0-35218 GCF_056431445.1 Saccharopolyspora sp. NPDC045941 | reverse complement strand
CAGCGGTCGCGGCCGATATCACCGCCACACGCAACCTCAGCCCTCGTCGCCGCCACCGCAGCTACGCCCGCGTGATCAAACGCGGCCGCCACAACGCTTACCTGGTCAAAAAACCCACCGACACCGGCACCCGCCACGACAGCCCACCCACCATCCAGCTCGCCAGCACCAGCCAAGTCGACACAGCAGCATGATCAAAAAACGCTAAGCGGCATTGCGCTATAGCACCCCAAACCACTCACGGCGGCCCGGAAGGCCCGCGTCCTGACCGGCCCAAGACGGCCTTCATCGCCCGGTGATGCGGTCGATCCAGGACTGCCAGGCGGCGCTGCGGGACTCGCGGTCCACCGCGACGCCGTAGAAGTACTGGGTCGTGCTCACCATGTGGTGCAGATCGTCGGCCATGAAGCGGTAGAGGCCGTGCTCGGTGCGGATGCCGAGCAGCGACTCGTCGCGCAGGTCCACCACGCCCTCGATGGGTTCGAGCCCTTCCGGGGTGAGGCGCACCTGTTCGCCGAGGGCCGGATCCGCGCCGAGCCGCGCGATCAGGTCGGCCCACACCGCCTTTCCGGGCCGGTCGGTGAATCCGGTGGCGACCACGTTGGCCACCGGCAGCCCGGGGAAGTGCCGGAAGTACTCGGCGAGGTTGTGCAGGAACAGGTCCCAGCCCTTGCCGAAGCCGTCGTACTCGGCCTCCCAGTCGTCGCCGCCGAAGAATCCACTTTGGACGAGCCGGAGCACGGTGGCGCCGCCCGCCCTGCCCTCGACCAGGAACTCGATCGTCAACGGAGGTTCGCCGTCCGGGCCGGGCGCGCCGTAGACGACCCGTCTGCCCGGCTCCCGCTCCAGCACCTGGCCGGCCTGGGTGTTGCCGCCGCCGAAGTCCGCCTCGATCTCGTCGCCCGCGTGCTCGTGCGGCACGAACCAGACCGACATGCCCTCCGGGGTGGAGATCGCCTGCCAGACCTGTTCCGGGGTGGCGGCGAGTTCGATCTCCTTCGCCAGCCGCCGGCGCTCGTCCACCGCGATCAGCCCTGCTGGACGAGGATGATGAGGTTGCCGCAGGTGTCGTCGAACACCGCCTGCGCGCCGAAATCGGTCTTCACCGGCTCCTGGGTGAACTCGACCCCGAGTTCCTTCATCCGCGCGCAGTCCTTCTCCAGGTCCGTGCTGCCGAGCATGGTGAACGGGATGCCCGCGTCGTACAGCGTCTTCTTGTACACCTGCGCGGCCGGCTTGCCGTCGATCTGGATCCCGGGGTTGCCGTCCGGTTCGAGCAGCAGCTCAACGCCGTCCGGCGCATCGGGCGAGACGACGGTCAGCCACTTGGCGTCGCCGGCCGGGATGTCGGTCTTCTTCACGAAGCCCAGCACGTCGGTGTAGAACGCCAAGGCCTTGTCCTGGTCGTCGACCAGGATGCTGGTAACCGGGACGAACATGATCAACTCTCCTCTTCTCGTCGAACCGTCGGATGCACAGCGACCACGATCCGGTGCGCCCGCCCATCGGCCGTGGACTCGTCGTGGTACTTCGAGATCAGCGATGTCACCGCCCCGGACAACTCCTCGGCGAACGCGGCGCGGTCGGCCGCGGAGGCGAACCGGACCTCGCCGTCGATGGCGAACGTCGCGAGCCGCTTGTGGGCCTTTGCCGCTCCCGCGATCAGCTCGCCCACGTCTCGCACCAGCCGCGCGGCCACCGCGAGCAGCCAGCGCGCGGACAGCCGGTCGCGAGACCGCGCGGGATCGGGCTCGACCGCCGCCAGGACGCTCGGCGAGATCACGTACGAGACCGCGGTCGCCCGCAGCACGCGCTCGGTGAAGTTGCCCTTGCGCCGCTCCTCGACCAGCTCGACCAACCCATGCCGCTCCAGCTCGCGCAGGTGGTAGTTGACCTTCTGCCGGGTCAGCCCGACCTTCTGCGCGAGCGTAGTCGCCGAGCCGGGTTCGGCCAGTTCGGCGAGCAGCCGGGCGCGCACCGGGTCCAGCGAGACCTCGGCCGCCCCCGGATCGTCGATCACCGCGACATCGTGCATGTCAACACCGTCCCATTGACAAATTTTTTTGTCAATGCGGACCGGCATGCTGACCAGCCGGGAGTCGCTCACCTAGATGTTGCCGACCACGACGTTGTTGGCGGCGGCGGATTGAGTCGACTGGGTGGCAAGCGGGTTGAGCGAGTCATGTTGTGATGCTGGTGGCGGGTGTGCACGATGTCGCCGGCGCTGCGACGTGGTGTCGTTGCCCAGGACGGGAGCCAGGCTGTCGCGGGGAGTGGTGTCAGGCTTGCGAAGTGGTTGACGATCGCCCGAAGTCCCGGGTGCGGATTCGTTCTGGGGAACATGAGGGAGAGCGGGTAGGCGAGCGTCGGGTTCACGATCGGGATGCGGCGCAGGTCGTAGTTCGCCGGCCAGATGTACCGGTCGCGCGCGCCGACGAGGGTGGCCACGTCGGCGGAGTCCGCGAGGGCGTCGAGGAGCACCTCGTTGCCGAAGTTCGGGCCTGCCGCGTCGATGCGGAGGTCGAAGGCGGTGGCGAGCTGATCGTAGAACTCTCCCCATTCGCTTCGGGGTGCGATACCCGGCATCCAGATCCGTTGCTTGCGCAGCTGGGGTGGTGTCAGTGTTCGTGCGGAGGCGAGCGGATGCCTGGGGCCGACGAGAAGTTCCAGCGGGGAGTCGAAGGCGTGGATCATTTGCACGTCGCGCGGCAGCGTGGCCGGATCGGTGATGGTGCGGAACGAGGCGTCGATATCGCCTGCCTGGACGGCGGCGGCCGCCACGTGCGGGTCGTTGTCCCTGAGGGTCACCACGTCGAGGTCTGTTTCGGGATGAGACCGCCAATAGTCGTGCAGGATGACGGCCTGCGCGCTTCGCAGGCCTAGAACGTCGATCCGAAGGGCTCGCGAACCCGGTCTGATCGCGGTGATGGCGCGATCAACACCCGCGACGATGCTCCGCGCGTGCGGGAGGAACGCCTGGCCGTCGAGCGTCAGTTCAACGCCTCGGGCGGTACGGGTGAACAGGCGGACCTCCAGCCCGCGCTCCAGGGTGGCGATCCGCTTCGAGACCGCCTGCTGTGTCACGCCCAGCTCGTCGGCCGCGTGTTGCAACTGTCCGAGCTCGGCCGCCCGGACGAACGACCGCACTGCCTCGGTATCCATTGATCCAGCTTATGCACGCCCAACTGATCGTTGTGGCTCGCCGGAAGGCGGTTGTTTGATCCTGCTCCCATGCAGCCGATCTGATTCAGGGACCCGAACATCGGTTGTTCCGGAGGAGTCGTGTGCACGTGAAATTGGGGTCCGATTTCGGCTGGCTGTGGTCGGCCTACGCCATGAGCACGTACGGCACGTGGCTTGCCTTCGGAGCGTTCCCGCTCATCGCGGTTCGAGTGCTGAACTCGCCGGCATTCGCGGTTTCGCTCCTGGGGGCAACCGGGCTTGCTGTCGGGGCGATCGTTGCGGTCCCGCTCGGGCCGTGGGTCGAGCACCGGGCCAAGCGTCCGGTGATGATCGGGATGGATCTGGCTCGGTTCCTCGCGATGGCGAGCATTCCGGTCGCGTACTTCCTCGGCTTGCTGTCCTACGGCCAGCTGCTGGTCGTCTCGGTCATCTCCGGAACCGCAAGCATCGCCTTCACCGCCGCATCCGGCGCGTACCTGAAATACCTCGTCCGCAGCGAGCACCTCCTCGCCGCGAACGGGAGATTCGAGGGCACGAACTGGGTGGCGACCGCGGTCGGCCCGCCCCTCGGCGGCGCGCTCATCGCCCTGCTCGGCCCGGTCATCACTGTCGTGGCCGACGCCCTCAGCTACCTGCTATCCGCGCTCGCGGTCCTCCGCATCCACGGAGGCGACGTCGCGACACCCCGCGACCCGGCCACCCCGTTGCGCGGAGCCGACCTGCTCGGAGGCTGGCGGTTCATCCTCCACGACCGCGCACTGCGGTGCCTGTTCCTCAACTCGATCCTGGTCGGCGGCCTGATCATGGCCACCGTCCCGCTCCTGGCCGTCCTCCTCCTCGGTGAATACCACTTCCCGGCCTGGCAATACGGTCTTGCCTTCGGCATCCCGGCACTCGGCGGCTTCGCGGGCGCCCGCCTTTCCGCACCCCTCGTGAAGCGTTACGGCCGGCACCGGGTCATGGCCGTCTCCGGCTGGCTGAGATCGCTCTTCCCGCTCGGTCTCGCGTTCATCCATCCCGGCATCCCCGGGCTCCTCACCGTGATCGTCGTCGAGGGCCTGCTGATCACATGCATGGGCATCTTCAACCCGATCTACGCCACAGAACGCCTGCAACGCACCCCCGCAGATCAGGCCGCCCAAGTCCTCAGCGCATGGAGTGTCAGCAGCAAGCTCGTCCAGGCCACCCTGACGGCGATCTGGGGTGCCCTCGCAACACTCACAAGCCCCCTCGCCGCGATCACCATCTCCGGCGTCTTCCTGATCGCCACTCCGCTCCTGCTGCCCAAACGGACCCACTTGTCCGCCCCTGAACCCGCCGCGTCGGCCGAAGACGTCCCGGCCGCATGACTCACCGCAACGCCCGTTCACCCCGGAAGGGCGCCGCAGGCTCATCGAGCGCTTGGCCTCCTGCACCTAGACCGGGACCAGGACGATCCAGACCTGGCCGGGCGCGAACGGGATCGGCTCACCCGCCGGTGTGGTGTAGGCGGTGCCCACCTCGGAGATCGGCCGGGACCAGCGGGCCTCGAACGACAGGCCGTCGCGGAGCACCAGCGCGCGCCCCTCCCCGATGGTTTCCGCGAACGGCGACACGTTCCCCACCACGTCGCGGAACGGCGAGGCCGACACGGGGACTTCCTGGAGCACCACCGTGCTCGCGCCGAGCCGTCCGCTGTCGGCGGCCGAGTACGGGCGGCCGTCCATCGACACCAGCCATCGCCGATCACCCGGCGACCAGGTGAAACTCACGCGCGCGGCCCGGTAGGCGACCTCCTCCCGGCCGGCAGGCACGCCGCCGGGAGGGGCCGCGCCGAACAGCAGCCGGGCGTCCGGCGACCAACCCGCGCCCGCCGGAAGCCGGGCCGGGCGCACGAAGAGGTTGTGCGGCGCCTGGCCCGGTCCCCGGAAGTACGCGCCGGGAACGCTCGCCTGCGAGGCGTCGTTCACCGGTGCCCGCCCGATCTCCGGCAGGAGTTCCGGTGCCGCACCGGAGAACGCCAGCGTCGGATGCCCGAACTGGGGCAGCAGGCGCAGGTCGGTCTGCCGGGCGCTGCGCACCGGGCCCACCACCGGCGGCAGGCTGGACGCGAAAACCGCTATCAGCCTGCTGATTCCCGCCTCGACCGGCTCGACGAAGATCACGTCTGCCGAGCCGATCCCGGTCGGCGGGCGGGCCGGCGGCGAGTTGTCCACCTTGACCGCGAGCACCGGCGGCCCGGCCGGCGGAGGTGGCGGTGGGGGCTCGGGAGGCGGCGGGGCCGGCTCAGCGATCGGCACCGTCAGCGTTCCAGTGGGTTGCAGGGCCAACCCCCCGAGCACGACGGCCAGGACGGTGACCAGGGTTCCGAACACGCGCAACCACCACATCGCCCCTCCACGACGGCAGTCGTCCGCTGCCGGTAGCTTCGCGCGCCCCGGCAGCCACGACAAGGGGCCGATCAGCGGTACGGACGCCGATCCCGGGCTTCCTTCGTCGCGCGCGCCCACCAGACGACCTGGTCCAGCATCAGCTTCGCCGCGCCGGCCGGGCCCATCTCGTCCTTGGGGTTGCCGGACTCGTCGAAGCAGTCGTAGACGCCGTGGAAGCTCACGGTTTCGCGGACGGTCACGGTGTGCAATTCGGCGAAGACCTGGCGGAGCTGCTCGACCGCCCGCAGGCCGCCGGAAATCCCGCCGTAGGAGACGAATCCGACCGGCTTGGTCTGCCACTCGGCGTTGGCGGTGTCGATGGCGTACTTCAGCGATGCCGGGTAGCCGTGGTTGTACTCGGGGGTGATCACGACGAACGCGTCCGCGGCGGCCAGCCGGCCTGCGTACGCCGTCAGCTGCGGGGTGGGGCCGGCCGGGTGCACCGCGGGGAGTTCGAGCTCGGCCAGGTCGATGACGTCGACGTCCAGTTCCGGGTGCTGCTTCGCCAGGCCGGCGAACCAACCGGCCACCGTCCCGGCGAAGCGGCCCTCCCTGGTGCTGCCGACGATGACGCCCAGTCGCAAGAGGTCTTCGGACATTTTCGCTTTCCCTTCAGGATGACTGCCTTGCGGACCATCCTGAAACTTCGACATTACTCGAAGTCAACTCTCGTCGTCCGCAGTGGACCCATGCCGCGCCCGGAGCGCGTCGAACTCGGCGTCGCTCAGCCGCACGTCGAGATCGCGCAGGACGGGTTCCAGCTGGTCGACGGAGATCTTGGTGACCGCCACATCGCCACCGGGGCGCTCCACCGCGAGCTCGTCGCCGACCAGGCGGCGGCTGATCCCCCGGTCCAGCCGCATGACGACCAGCTTGCGACCGAACGGCGACCGGGGATGCGTCGAGATGAAGTGGTGCGCCACCTCGTAGTCGCTGAAGTGCTGCGGCATCTCGTCGGAGGAGTGCAGCGCTTCCCAGCCTTCCGCGGTCTCGATCTCCAGCGTCCACAGTGCACCCTCGCGGACCAGGCGGTGCTTCCAGCCGGCCTGGTCGACCAACGCCCCGTCCGCGAACGGCATCGGCGTGAACAGGTTCGCGCCGAAGCCCACATCGGCCAGGTGGTCGGTGCCGTCGACGCGAACCCGGAGCATCGCGTGGGTCCGGAAGCCGAACTGCCGCGGCCGGGTTCGCGCCATCCGGCGCTCCACGTCGAACCCCAGGTTCTCCAGCACCGCCGCGAACAGCAGCGCGTGCTCGTAGCAGTAGCCGCCGCGGCCGCGCCGGACGAGCTTGTCGTTGATCTCGGGCAACGCGACCCCGGGGTGCTGCCCGAGGATCACGTCGACGTTCTCGAACGGGATGGCGCGCACGTGGGCCTCGTGCAGCGACCGCAGCGCCGCCGCCGACGGCTCCACCCGCGGGTGCCCGAGCCGGGCCAGGTAGGCGTCGACGTCGGCGGTCCCGATCTGCCATTCGTCGTGCTCGTTCTCGCTCATGACTGGTCCGCCTCTCCGCGATTCACAGTGGTGGTTGCGTTCAGCCCACTCCCCCGTTGCGCGGTTTCCTTTGGCTGGCTTGCGTCACGGTCCCCTGGGGTGCGGTTGAGGAGAGCTGAGGTTGACACCGGGCTACTCATGCCCAAAGCCTGGCAATTCGACCGCGTTGGAGGTCAAGGCGCAGATCCGGGATTTCCGGCGGAACGGGCGCGGATCCCGTGCCGTTGACACCGGACGCGAGCCGCAAATACGGTATATCAACCGGTGTTCGAAATACCAGACATGGAGCGGGCATGCCGAACATTCCGACCCTCATCCACCTGCGCGACGAGGACGACGTCGCCATCGCCGGCGCCGACCTGGGTGCGGGCGCCGAAACCAGGGTCGGCGGCGGCGCGGTCGTGCTGCGCGCGGACGTGCCACGCGGGCACAAGGTGGCGGTGCACGACATCGCGGCGGGCAGCGCGGTGCGCCGGTACGGCCAGGTGATCGGCTTCGCGGGCCGGGACATCGCCGCCGGGGAGCACATCCACCTGCACAACCTCGAATACCGCGAGTTCGAACGGGCCTACGAGTTCGCCGTCGACGCCCAGCCCGAACAGCTCCTGCCCGCGGACCAGCGCGCGACCTTCCAGGGCTACGTCCGCTCCGACGGCAAGGTCGGCACCCGCAACTACCTCGGCGTGCTCACCAGCGTCAACTGCTCGGCGACCGCGGCGAAGCTCATCGCCCAGCAGATGCGGTTCTCCGGCGTCCTGGACGACTTCCCGAACGTCGACGGCGTCGTCGCGCTCACCCACGGCACCGGCTGCGGCATGGCCCCCGACGGCGAGGGCATCGACGTGCTGCGGCGCGTCATGCGCGGCTACCTCACGCACCCGAACTTCGCGGGCTTCCTCGTCCTGGGCCTCGGCTGCGAGGACAACCAGATCGTCAAGCTCACCGAGGACGTCGAGCTGCGCAGCGGCCTGCCGGTCGTCACCGCGACCATCCAGGAACTCGGCGGCACCACCAAGACCGTCCGCGCGGGCGTCGGCCGGCTCACCGAGCTGCTGCCCGAGGTCGACAAGGTCGAGCGCACCGCGGTCCCGGCCAGCGAACTCGTCCTCGGCACCAACTGCGGCGGCTCGGACTCCTACTCCGGCGTCACCGCCAACCCCGCGCTCGGCGCGGCGGTCGACCGGCTCGTCGCGCACGGCGGCACCGGCATCGTCGGCGAAACGCCCGAGATCTACGGCACCGAGCACATGCTCGCCCGCCGCGCCGCCAGCCGCGAGGTCGGCGAGAAGCTCCTGGACAAGATCGTCTGGTGGCAGGACTACACCGCCAAGAACGGCGGTTCGATGGACAACAACCCCTCCCCCGGCAACAAGGCGGGCGGCCTGACGACCATCCTGGAGAAGTCGCTGGGCGCGGTCGCGAAGGGCGGCACCACGACGCTGCGCGACGTCGTCGACTACGCCGCCCCCGTCACCAGCAAGGGCTTCGTGTTCATGGACACGCCCGGCTACGACCCGGTGTCGGTGACCGGGATCGTGGCGGGCGGCGCCAACGTCGTCTGCTTCACCACCGGCCGCGGATCGGCGTTCGGCTGCTCCCCCGTCCCGAGCCTCAAGCTCGCCACCAACACCCCGCTCTACGAGCACATGAGCGAGGACATGGACATCAACGCGGGCAGCATCATCGACGGCGAGACCACCGTCGAAGAGCTCGGCGAGCAGATCTTCGACCACGTGCTGCGCGTCGCCTCCGGCGAGCACACCAAGAGCGAAGACCTCGGCTACGGCGAGGAGGAGTTCGTCCCCTGGCACATCGGCACCGTCATGTGACGGCCCGGGGCCTGTCGGGAAGGCTGGGCCTGGTGCTGATCCGCTTCCGCTCCCCGTGGGCGCAGCGCAGAACCGCCTGATCAGCGGCATCGCGTCGCACGGTTGGGCCTTACTCGACGCGCCTCGGGCTGGCTACATTCGAAAACATGAGCGAATTACCGCAGGCGGGTGGTCGCGAGCACGAGTACTGGTTCGACAGCGACTACGCCCAGTTGATCGAAGCGTTGCGGCAGGGCGACGACCGGCCGACATCGCCGCGGAGTTGCAGCGCAGCGTGCGCGCCGTCGAAGGCCGGCTCAGGTACCTGATCCCCGGCGATGCCGTGCGGGGCGCGCGGGCCAGGGAGGACTGGCTGCGCGCGAAGCTCGCCGAAGAGCCCGACTACGACTGGCGCGCCGTCGCGCTGCGGAACTACGCCGCCGAGGAACGGCGGTACTGGGCCGCGACCGACGAGCGCGAGCTCATCGCGGGCTGGCGGCGGCGAACGTTCCTGCCGGCGCTCGCGGAAGGGCTGCGCGCCTCGGACTTCCAGGTGGCGCGGCACCTCTGCCGCCTCGGCCTGGCTGCCTCAGTGACGGACGTCGTCGAGCACCTCGGCGCCGCGCCCGGCAGCACCACCGAGATCCGCGCCCGGATGCACGCCGACCGGGCCGCGGCGGCGGTGTGGGTGCTCGTGGTGGACGGCGAGGGAACGCGGATCCCGCTGTTCGACGGGCAACGGCGGCACATCTCGCTGCACACCGGCTTCGGCGACGCACAGCGGCGCCTGGACCAGCTGCTCCGCCAGGCCGGACGCCGCCACCGCGACGAACTCCGCTGGAGCCTCGCCGAGCGCACCATCGGCGAGGACGCGCACGGGGCCACCCACCACGACCTGACCCGGCCGCCGGCGGTGGCCGGCTGACGGCTCAGGCGAGCAGGTGGGGGCACTCGTCGGGTTCGCCGAGCGGGCCGGGCCAGTCGAGGGAGTGCCAGAAGCCCAGCGCCTCGGTGCTGCGTTCGATCGGCGCCGTGCTCCACCGGTAGTCCGGCCAGGTGCGCCGCAGGAGGTCGATCGCGAGCGTCGCCAGGCCCCGCCGCCGGCAGCGCCGGTCGATGCGGATGTACTCCACGACCGCGACCCGGCAGCCGTGGCAGACCCGCAGCTCCAGATCGCCGACGACGAGCCCGTCCAGCCGGATCTCGACGCCCGGCGGACCGGTGGGCAGCAACGCCGGCACGGCGGCCAGCTCAAGATCCCCGACCATGTGATCAGGATGTGCGGTCCACGCCCGTTTGTCTCGCCGAACCGGGATTCGGGCCCCCACGGCGAGAAGACGCCTGCGGTTCCGCCACCCAAAACGAGTTCGGGAACGGGTTCCGGTCAGCGGCGGCCGCGTTGCCAGGAGTCCAGCGCGATCAGGGTCTTGGTGCTGGTGACCCGGTGGCTCCGGCGGATCTCGTCGATGGTGCGCTGCAGGTGCGCCATGTCCCGGACCCGCAGCCACACCAGCGCATCCGGGTCGCCCGCGATCGTGAACACCGCCTGCGCCTCGGGCATCCGGGTCGTCGTCTGGATGATCTCGTCCACGCCGCTGGTGCCCAGGAACCGCAGCTCGATGAACGCCTCGACGGCCCAGCCGAGCTTCGCGTGATCCACCTGCACGGTGTACCCGCGGATCACGCCGGCCTCCTCCAGCCGGTCGATCCGCCGCTTCACGGCGGCCGTCGACAGCGTCACCCGGCCGGCGATGTCCGACAGCGTCCGCCGCGCGTCCTCGCGCAGCAGAGCCAGGATTTCGTGATCTGTCGCATCGAGCGTCGGGTCGGCCATGGATCGCGATGTTACGCAAAATTCGGGCGTCCGACGGCCTCTGCACCACCGAAGTTTGCGTGGTTCCCGCAGTTTCGGGTCTCGGTGTTGTGCGCCACACCGCGCATCCGCTGAAGTGTCGGCGATCACGATCCGCGTGCCGAGCGAGGGAGTTCGACATGGCCGCCTTCACCCTGGACGACCGCTACCTCCAGGAGTCGGGGACCGTCTACGTGACCGGGGTGCAGGCCCTGGTGCGGTTGTTGTTCGACCGGATCCGGCACGACCGCCGCCACGAACTGCGCACCGCGGCGTTCGTCTCCGGCTACGAGGGTTCGCCCCTGGCCGGGTTCGACCTGGAGCTGGCCCGCCGCGCGAAGCTGCTCGCCGACCACGACGTGGTCCACCGGCCGGGCCTGAACGAGGAGCTGGCCGCGACGTCGGTGATGGGCAGCCAGCTCACCGAGGGGCTCGGCACGCAGCGCCCGGACGGCGTCGTCGGCGTCTGGTACGGCAAGGCGCCGGGCCTGGACCGGGCCAGCGACGCGCTGCGCCACGCCAACCTCGCGGGCACGAATCCGCGCGGCGGCGCGGTCGCGCTGATCGGCGACGACCCGAACGCGAAGTCCTCGACGGTTCCGGCGGCCTCGGAGGCGGCGCTCGCGGACCTGGCGATGCCGGTGTTCTTCCCGGCGGACTCGCAGGACCTGCTCGACTTCGGGCTGCACGCGGTGGAGCTGTCGCGGGCCAGCGGGTTGTGGACGTCGATCAAGGTGGTCGCCAACGTCGCGGACGCGGCCGGCACGGCGGTCGTGACGCCGGACTGGGCCGCGCCCGAGATCCCGGCCGAGCTCAAGCCCTACTCGCACCGCCCCAGCGCGCGCCTGCTCGGCGCCGAGCTCGCCGGGCTGGAGCACAGCCTGCACAACCGGCGCCTGCCGCTGGCTGTGGAATACCTCCGGCGCAGCGGCGTCAACCAGGTGGTGCGCTCGGGCCCGGCGGACCGGATCGGCATCGTGGCGGCCGGTAAGTCCTATTTGGACATCCGGCAGGCGCTGCGGGCGCTCGGCCTCGGCGAAGCGGAGCTGGCCGCCTACGGGATCCGGCTGCTCAAGCTCGGCGCGATCTACCCGCTCGACCCGCAGCTCATCCGGGACTTCGCGACCGGGCTGACCGAGATCGTCGTGGTCGAGGAGAAGCGCTCGTTCCTCGAAACGGCCATCAAGGAGGTCCTCTACGGCCAGCCCGACGCCCCGGCGGTCCACGGCAAGAAGGGGCCGGATGGCGGCACGCTGTTCACCGAGCTCGGCGAGCTCGACCCGGACCGCATCGCCAAGGGCCTGGCCGGCCGGCTGACCGCGCACGGCGAAATCGAGCCGGTCAACGCCTGGCGGCAGCGCCGCCGCCGCGAGCGCATCGCGGTCCCGCTGCTGGCGCGCACGCCGTACTTCTGCTCGGGCTGCCCGCACAACTCGTCGACGAAGGTGCCGGACGGGACGGTGGTGGGCGCCGGTATCGGCTGCCACACGATGGCGCTGTTCATGGACGCCGACCAGGTCGGCGACGTCGTCGGCATCACGCAGATGGGCGGCGAGGGCGCCCAGTGGATCGGCATGGCCCCGTTCGTCGGCACCGAGCACTTCGTGCAGAACATCGGCGACGGCACCTTCACGCACTCCGGCAGCCTCGCCGTGCGCGCGGCGGTCGCCGCCGGGGTCAACATCACCTACAAGCTGCTGCACAACTCGGCCGTGGCGATGACCGGCGGTCAGGATGCGGTCGGCGCTCTGCCGCTGGCGCGGCTGACCGAGGTTCTGCTGCTGGAAGGCGTCGCCAAGGTGATCGTCACCAGCG
Source organism: Saccharopolyspora sp. NPDC045941 (assembly GCF_056431445.1). Lineage (NCBI taxonomy): Bacteria > Bacillati > Actinomycetota > Actinomycetes > Pseudonocardiales > Pseudonocardiaceae > Saccharopolyspora > Saccharopolyspora sp. NPDC045941. Next base: position 22,653 of record NZ_JBWKKU010000082.1, on the reverse strand, counting down.
ACGCCCCGAAGCGGCTGACCGGCAAGCTGCCCCGCGGCGTCGAGGTCCGGCACCGCGACGATCTGCTGCGGGCGCAAGAAGAACTGGCCGCCGTGCCCGGCGTGACGGTGCTGGTCCACGACCAGGAGTGCGCGGCCGAGAAGCGCCGCAAGCGCCGCCGCGGCAAGCAGCCGACGCCGCCGGAGAAGGTGCTGATCAACGAGCGGGTGTGTGAGGGCTGCGGGGATTGCGGCACCAAGTCCAACTGCCTCTCGGTGCAGCCGGTGTCGACCGAGTTCGGCCGCAAGACGCAGATCCACCAGTCCTCGTGCAACGTCGACTACTCCTGCCTGGCCGGCGACTGCCCGTCGTTCCTGACCGTGGTGCCCAGCGGCCGCACGGTGCGCCGCGAGATCAGCGAGGTCAGCGCCGGCGAGCTGCCCGAGCCCCAGCGCGGGACCGGCGACTTCACCGTCCGCATCACCGGAATCGGCGGCACCGGCGTCGTCACGGTCACGCAGATCCTCGCGACGGCGGCGGTGATCGACGGCCGGCAGGTCCGCACGCTCGACCAGATCGGCCTCGCGCAGAAGGGCGGCGCGGTGGTCTCCGACCTCAAGATCACCGCGGAACCCGTTGCGCAGGCGCCGAAACTGGCCGCCGGCGAATGCGACCTGTACCTGGGCTGCGACCTGCTGGTGGCGGCCGACCCGGTGCACCTCGCGGCGGCCGACGCCGAGCGGACGACGGCGGTGGTGTCCACCACCGAGGTCCCGACCGGCCGGATGGTCGTGGACACCGCCGTCTCGTTCCCGGTGCAGTCCGGCATCCGCGCAACCCTCGACGACGCCACCGCGCGGGCGTTCTACCTGGACGCGCGCGGCCTCGCCGAGCAGCTGTTCGACGACGACCAGTTCGCCAACATCCTGCAGGTCGGCGCGGCTTACCAGGCGGGTTCGCTGCAGCTGTCGGCCGAGAGCATCGAGCGCGCGATCGAGCTCAACGGGACGGCGGTGGCGGCCAACATCCAGGCCTTCCGCCGCGGTCGCCAGGCGATCGCGGCCCCGGACGCGCTGCAGGCCGAGATCACCCCGCCGCCGGCGGCGGCCCGCGAGCCCGGTGCGGCGGCGCGGCGGGTGCGGGCGCTGGTCAAGGCCGCGGAGGGCTCGGAACTGGCGCGGCTGCTGGACATCCGGATTCCCGACCTCGTCGACTACCACGACGAGAACTACGCGCGCGCCTACGCGGAATTCGTCGAGGAGGTGCGCGGCCGCGGGGAGGACGCGGTGACCGAGGCGGTGGCCTGCAACCTCTACAAGCTGATGGCCTACAAGGACGAGTACGAGGTCGCCCGCCTCTCGCTCGACGAGCGGCTGCGGGCCGACATCGAAGCGCAGTTCGGCGCGGGCTCCCGGTTCGCGTTCCGCCTGCACCCGCCGGTGCTCCGCGCGCTCGGCATGAAGCGGAAGATCAGCCTCGGCCCCTGGTTCGGCAACGTGCTGCGGGTGCTGCGCGCGGCGCGGAAGGTCCGCGGCACCCGCCTGGACCCGTTCGGCTACGCCGAGGTCCGCCGGGTCGAGCGAGAACTGGTCGGCGAGTACCGGACGGCGATCACCAAGGCCCTGGCGACGCCGGACCACCCGGCGGTCCTGGAGCTGGCCGAGCTGCCGGACGTCGTCCGCGGCTACGAGGAGATCAAGCTGGCGAACGTCGAGACCTACCGCCGGCGCCAGGCCGAACTGCTCAGGTCGCTGGAAACCGCCGAGGTCGTCGCCGCGTCATGAACGGCGGAAGGGTGTCTCCCGCCCGGGCGGGAGGCACCCTTCCATCCACTGTGGATTCGCTCAGTCCGGCGGCCGGATGCTGACGACCTCGACGCTGGTCTTGCCTTCCGGCGTCGGGAAGCTGACCTTCCCCCCCGGGCGACTCCCGGCCACCGCCAGGCCCAGCGGGCTGTCGGAGGTGAACGTGGTGTCCTCCTCGCCGTCGGGGATCTCCTCCGGGATCGCCACGACGCGGTAGGCCTGCGTCGCGCCGTCGGGCAACCGCAAGGTCACCTCGGTACCGGCCGCCAAGCCCCGGACGTCGGACGGCCCGCTGGCGAGTATTCCTTCCAGCTCGGCGATGCGGTCGTCGATCGCGACGAGCTCGTCACCGCCCTGCAACTCCTGCGCGGCGTCGCCCCGGTCCCCGGACTCGTCGCCCTGCCTCAGCTCGTCGACCAACTGCTGCCGCCGCGCGCGCAACGTGCGGATCTCCTCGGTCAACCGAGCCCGACCCACCGCGGATTCCTCGCCACCCATGATCGATCCCTTCACCGGCACCCGACTGCCATCATCAGCGGTTGCCCGGCCGCGGGCGCGGCGAAACCGGCGGGCGCGGTTGCGGGGCCCGCCGGCATCCCCGCAGGCCAACGGGCCCGCCGCCAGGGGCTCACTCCTCCCGGGCGGCCACGATCGCGTCGAGCGCAGCGGTGATGTTGGCTTCGGCAGCGGCTTTCTCGATGCCCAGCCCGGAGAGCACACCGGTGCCGTCCTCGTTCTCCAACAGCGCGAGCAGGATGTGCTCGGTGCCGACGTAGTTGTGCCCCAGCCGCAGCGCCTCCCGGAAGGTCAGCTCCAGCGCCTTCTTCGCCGCGCCGTCGAAAGGGATGAGATGCGGCACTTCGTCGGCGGCAGGCGGCAGCGCCGCGGCCACGGACTCCCGGACTGTGTCCGCCGACACGCCCTGAGCGACGATCGCCTTCGCGCCGAGCCCGTTCGGCTCGCCCAGCAGCCCCAGCACCAGGTGCTCGGGCCTGATCTCGACGCTGCCCGTGGTGCGGGCCTCGGCCTGCGAGAGCACCACGACATTCCGCGCCCGGTCGGTGAACCGGGCGAATCCCTGGCTCATGTCGAGGCCGGTGTCGGTCTTCGGCACGAACCGCTTCTGGGCGGCCTGCTTCGAGACGCCCATGCTCTTGCCTATCTCGGTCCAGGAAGCGCCGGACCTCCGGGCCTGGTCGACGAAGTGCCCGATCAGGTGATCGGCGACCTCCCCGAGGTGATCGGCGGCGATGACGGCATCGGAGAGCTGGTCGAGGGCGTCGGGGTGCGCCTTCTTGATGGCCTGGATCAACGCGTCCAGCGAAACGTGGTGGGAAACCTGCACCTCGTCCATGCGTCAACCATAGGTTGACGTTCAGTTGTCGTCAACCATGAGTTGACGATAGCCCTGGGAGTCGCCGCCCCAGGGCACGGGCGAACGCCAGGGCCTCGGCGTCGACGGGTTCCGCCCGGGCGGCCGACCGGAGCCAAGCGGCGAGGGGCCCGGCCAGGGCAGGCGAAAGAGCGGCGATCCACCGAGCGCTCCCGGCCCGCGCCTCCGCGACGTGCTCGGTCGAGCCGCCACCGAGATCCGCAACGACATCCGGCCTGGTCGCGAGCAATCCCCCGACCAGCCAATCGCCACCGGTCGAAACGGCGGCAAGTCGCTCAAGCGCCTCGGCCGCACCCAGCAACTCGTCCCGCCCACTCGCATCCACGCCCACATCATCCAGCCATTCGCCGAACCTGTCGGTCACCGGGCACACAGCGAGTCCCGGAGGTGCTAATCTGACCTCGGTCGTATTGAATTCTGAGTTCGTGTTCTCGGCACGCTCGCAGGACGAGTTGCGGGCGAGCTTCTCCCTTTGGTTCAGCTGAAGTGGTAGCCGTCTGAAACTACGGCCCGGGTCGCCGCACCGGCGGCGGTCCGTCTTCAGTTCCACAGAGGAGACAGCAAGATGGCACAGGGAACCGTCAAGTGGTTCAACGCCGAAAAGGGCTTCGGCTTCATCGCCCCCGACGACGGCGGCGCTGACGTGTTCGTCCACTACTCGGCGATCGACTCCAGCGGCTTCCGCACGCTGGAGGAGAACCAGCAGGTCAACTTCGAGGTCACGCAGGGCCCGAAGGGCCCGCAGGCCAGCAGCGTCCGCCCGCTCTGAGCATCCTCAGACGCTAGCGGTTAATAACACCGACGCGGCTCCTCCCGACGGGAGGAGCCGCGTCGCGTTTCAGCGCCCGAGGAGAGGTTCGGTGAACTCGGCCTCCAGGGACTGCTGGGAGGTCAGTGCGCCGCCTGCGCACCGAGTTCGACCACCAGCACGCCGCCGATGATGAGCGCGATACCGGCCGCCATGACGCACGTCAGCGGGTCGCGGAAGATGACGCGGCCGAGGATCGCGGTGAGCGCGACGCCGGAAGCGGCCCAGATCCCGTAGGCGACGCCGACCGGCATGCCTTGCCCCAGCACGACGCCGAGCAACGCGAACGCGCAGACGTACCCCAGCACGACCGGCGCGATCCAGGCCTTCTTGGTGAAGCCTTCCGACGCCTTCATCGACAGGGTCGCGACGGTCTCCAGCCCGATGGCGCCGACGAGCACCAACCACATGATCACTCACCTCCCGAAGCGCTCAGCACGCCTTGCGGCTCGCCGGCCTGGCGCCGCGCGCGCTCGGCCCGCTGCGAACCCAGCTCGACCAGCAGGACCCCGCCGATGATCAGCACGATGCCCAGCCCGATCACCCAGGTCAGCGGGTCGCCGAAGATGATGGACCCGAAGATCGCGGTCAGCGCGACGCCGGAAGCGGCCCAGATCCCGTAAACGGCCCCCACCGGCAGGTCGGCGGCCAGCACCTTCGCCACGAGGTAGAACGCACCGACGTATCCGATCACTGCTGGCCACCAACGAACGCAGCATCGCAACAGGGAAGCGCTGCTCGCCCTGTCCCGAGCCGACCACGGCATCCACCACGCAAAGCAGGTCGACCTCACCTCGGTCGCGGCGCACGCGCTGGAACAGGTGCGAACCGAAGCAGGCGCCAGCCGGATCGCCGTGCACGACGAGCTGCACCCGGCCACCGTGAACGGCGACGAGGACCTGCTCCACCACTTGCTGACCAACCTGCTGCACAACGCCGTCCGGCACAACCACACCGGTGGCACAGCACGACTGACCACCACCGCCCGGGACGGCACCGCCATCATCACCGTCACCAACACCGGCGAGCCCGTCACATCCGAAGAAGCCGGCCGGCTGTTCGAGCCGTTCCACCGAATCCGCGCCCGCACTCACACCAACGGACACGGCCTCGGCCTAGCCCTCGTCCGCGCCATCGCTCACAGCCACCACGGTGCCGCCATCGCCACCCCCAACCCTGGCGGCGGACTGACCATCACCATCGCCCTGCCCACCGCCGGATGATCCACCCGGCCGGGTCCTGCCGACTGCGCAGGCGACCACGATGGACGACCCGATCAAGACCATCCAGATGGTACGCAAAAGCCCGCTGACCTGGTATTTCACCTCGGATCAACGGGCTGTGACGATGGTGGGCGCAGTAGGGTTCGAACCTACGACCCCTTGCTTGTAAGGCAAGTGCTCTTCCGCTGAGCTATGCGCCCCTTTGGTGGCCGTCCGGGTTCACCCGATCGGATCACTTCGAACACCCTACCGGTGTTTCGCGCCACGCTCGGCACCCGGTCGGCCACCGCTTCGCTCAGGCCTTGAGCTCGGCGAGCGCCTTCTTCCAGACATCCTGGTCGCGGGCCTCGCCCGGCTGGTTCACCTCGGCGAAGCGGACCTTGCCCTCGGTGTCGATCAGGAATGTGCCGCGGTTGGCCATGCCGGCCGCCTCGTTGAACACGCCGTAGGCCTTGGCGATCTCGCCGTGCGGCCAGAAGTCCGACAGCAGCGGGAAGGTGTAGCCCTCCTTCTCCGCCCAGGCCTTGAGCGCGAACGGCGAGTCGACGGACACGCCGAGGACCTGGACGTCGTCGTTCTGGAATTCGCCGAGGTCATCCCGGACCTGGCACAGCTCGCCCTGGCAGATGCCGCTGAACGCGAACGGGTAGAAGACCAGCAGCACGTTCTTCTTGCCGCGGAAGTCGGCCAGCGAGACCTTCTCCTTGTTGAAGTCCGGCAACGTGAAGTCCGGCGCCTGCGCGCCGACCTCGACCGTCATGAGGAATCCTCCTGATCGACGTGACCTTGTCATCGCCGAACCTACACCGAGCCGACCGCCGTGGGCACCGATGGCGAGCACCGGTGCCCACGGGGTGGACATGCGCACAGCGACTAGCGACGGCCGATCAGCGCTTGGCCTTCGCCTTTCGGTAGGCCAACCTGGTACCCATCCATCCCTCGCCGAGGCTGACCTTCCCCGTCTGGGCGAGGTTCGCCGTCGATGCCGCCTCTGAGATGTCGGCCGGCTCGACGTAGCCCTCCCGGCCGGTCTTCGGGGTCAGCACCCAGATGACCCCTTCATCTGACAGCGGCGTCATGGCATCGAGAAGCGTGTCCGTCAGGTCACCGTCGTCTTCGCGCCACCACAGCAGCACGACATCGACCACTTCATCGGCATCTTCATCGAGGATTTCGCTCCCGCAGCGCTCCTCGATCGCGGCTCGGACGTCGTCATCGACGTCTTCGTCCCAGCCGAGTTCCTGGACAACCATCTCCGGCTCGATGTCGAGCCTCTCGGCGACGTCGGCTTCGCCTTTACCGGCGTCTCCCGCGGCGACCACGGTTTGCTCACTCCTCCAATGCACCGGTGCGACGACCCTTGGACGCCGCACACCTTCCAGATCTGGCGGATAGCGAACACTGCCGACCGCCATCCGCGCAACTGCTGACGGCACGACACGCCGTAGCAACGTGTTGGGGTTCGACTCTAGACCGGCCGGCACGACATCAACAGCCTGGTTCTCCGCCGGTGTGCGCATCAGTAGCCGAGATGGTGGACCATGAGGGTGTCGGACATCACTGCCCGGCACCCTGCCACGTCCACGACGTAGTCGAGGAGTTCCCTTGTCCCCGCTCAACAACGACGTCCCCATGCCCGCGCAGCGGGTTCGGGTCATCCGGGACGGTCTCGCCTCCCACCTGCCGGACATCGATCCGCAGGAGACCGAGGAGTGGTTGCAGTCCTTCGACTCGGTGCTGTCGGCCAACGGGCAGCAGCGCGCCCGCTACCTCATGCTGCGACTGCTCCAGCGCGCCCGCGAATCCGGCGTCGGCGTCCCCTCGCTGAACAGCACGGACTACGTCAACACGATCCCCACCGAGCAGGAGCCGTGGTTCCCCGGCGACGAGGAGACCGAACGCCGCTACCGGGCCTGGATGCGGTGGAACGCCGCGATGATGGTGCACCGAGCGCAGCGGCCGGGCATCGGCGTCGGCGGCCACATCTCGTCCTTCGCGTCCTCCGCCAGCCTCTACGAGGTCGGCTTCAACTGGTTCTTCCGCGGCAAGGACCACCCGGGTGGCGGTGATCACCTCTACATCCAGGGCCACGCCTCCCCCGGCATCTACGCCCGCGCGTTCCTGGAGGGCCGGCTGTCCGCCGACCGGCTCGACGGGTTCCGCCAGGAGTACTCGCACGCCGGCCCAGGCGGCGGCCTGCCGTCCTACCCGCACCCGCGGCTGATGCCGGACTTCTGGGAGTTCCCCACGGTCTCCATGGGCCTGGGGCCGATGAACGCGATCTACCAGGCGCGCTTCGACCGCTACCTGCACGACCGCGGCATCAAGGACACCAGCCAGCAGCGCGTGTGGGCGTTCCTCGGGGACGGCGAGATGAACGAACCCGAGTCGCGCGGGTTGCTGCAGGTCGCGGCCAACGACGGGCTGGACAACCTCACCTTCGTGATCAACTGCAACCTGCAGCAGCTCGACGGGCCGGTGCGCGGCAACGGCAAGATCATCCAGGAGCTGGAGGCGTTCTTCCGCGGCGCCGGCTGGAACGTGATCAAGGTGGTCTGGGGCCGCGAGTGGGACGCGCTGCTGCACTCCGACCGCGACGGCGCCCTGGTGAACCTGATGAACACCACCCCGGACGGCGACTACCAGACCTACAAGGCCAACGACGGGGCGTTCGTCCGGGAGCACTTCTTCGGCCGCGACCCGCGCACCAAGGAGATGGTCAAGCACCTCACCGACGACGAGATCTGGGGCCTGCGCCGCGGCGGCCACGACTACCGCAAGGTCTACGCGGCCTACAAGGCGGCCACCGAGCACCACGGCCAGCCGACCGTGATCCTCGCGAAGACGATCAAGGGCTACGGCCTCGGCCCGCACTTCGAGGGCCGCAACGCCACCCACCAGATGAAGAAGCTGACGCTGGACGACCTGAAGCTGTTCCGGGACAGCCTGCGGATCCCGATCAGCGACGAGGACCTCGACCCGTACCTGCCGCCGTACTACCACCCCGGGCAGGACGCGCCAGAGATCCAGTACCTGCAGGACCGGCGCCGGCAGCTGGGCGGCTACCTGCCGGAGCGGCGGGCGAAGGCCAAGCCGCTGGTGCTGCCCGGCGACAAGGTCTACGAGGTGGTCCGGCGCGGCTCCGGCAAGCAGGAGGTCGCCACCACGATGGCGTTCGTCCGGCTGCTCAAGGACCTCGCCAAGGACCGCGAGATCGGGCCGCGGATCGTGCCGATCATCCCGGACGAGGCCCGCACGTTCGGCATGGACTCGATGTTCCCGTCGCAGAAGATCTACAACCCGCTGGGCCAGCTCTACACGCCGGTGGACTACCAGCTGATGCTCGCCTACCGGGAGAGCGAGCAGGGCCAGATCCTGCACGAGGGCATCAACGAGGCCGGTTCGACCTCGTCGTTCACCGCCGCGGGCACCAGCTACGCGACGCACGGCGAGCCGATGATCCCGGTCTACATCTTCTACTCGATGTTCGGCTTCCAGCGCACCGGCGACAGCTTCTGGGCGGCGGCCGACCAGATGGCGCGCGGGTTCGTGCTCGGCGCGACCGCCGGGCGGACCACGCTGACCGGTGAGGGCCTGCAGCACGCCGACGGGCACTCGCAGCTGATCGCCGCGACGAACCCCGCGGTGGTCGCCTACGACCCCGCGTGGTCGTTCGAGGTGGCGCACATCATCAAGGACGGCCTGCGGCGGATGTTCGGCGAGAACGCCGAGGACGTCTTCTACTACCTGACCATCTACAACGAGCCGTACCAGCAGCCGGCCGAGCCGGCGGACCTGGACGTCGACGGGCTGCTGCGCGGCCTGTACCGGTACCAGGCCGCGCCGGGCGGCTCGGGGCCGCGGGCGCAGATCCTCTCGTCGGGCGTGATCATGCCGCTGGCGCTGAAGGCCCAGCAGATGCTGGCCGAGGAGTGGGGCGTGCAGGCCGACGTGTGGTCGGCGACGTCCTGGTCGCAGCTGCGGCGCGAGGCCGAGGCCGCCGACCGGCACAACCTGCTGCACCCGGAGGCGGAGCCGAAGGTGCCGCACGTCACCCGGGCGCTGGCGGACGCCGCCGGCCCGGTGGTCGCGGTCAGCGACTGGATGCGCGCGGTGCCGGACCTGATCCGGCCGTGGGTGCCCGGCGACATGGTCAGCCTCGGCGCCGACGGGTTCGGGTTCTCCGACACCAGGCCGGCCGCGCGGCGGGTATTCCTGGTGGACGCGGAGTCCACAGTGGTCGCGACGCTGGCGGCGCTGGCCCGCACCGGCCAGGTGGACAAGGCCAAGGTGGTCGAGGCGACCCGGCACTACCGGCTGGACGACGTCCGGGCCGCGGGGCCGCAGACGTCGGATCCCGGCGTCGCCTGACCGGGGACCGACCGCGGGGCGCTCGCCGGGTGGCGGGCGCCCCTCGGTGTGCCGGGCGCGGGATCAGACCCGTGCAGGCCCGGGTCGCGGTCCTGGGTGACGAAGCTGGCCGCCGTCGTCGCCGGGGCGCCGGCGCTGGAGACGTACGGCAGCACCCGGTAGTCGGCGCGGACCAGGTTCGGGGTGATCCGGGTTCGCACGTAGCCGCGGCGGGCGCTGTAGAAGTGCACGTGCTCGTTGGCGGCCTTGATCTTGTCGCCGCCCGCGTTCGTCTCCGAGCCGTCCCGGCCGGAGGTGACCGACGTGGTGGTGAGCTCCACGGCGACGTTGCGCGAGTCCGGGTCGTCGAAGTCGGCCTTGATGTCGGCGGCCCAGTGCGAGTGCACGTCACCGGTCAGCACCACGACGTTGCGGGCGGCGTCGAAACCGGCCTTGACCCGCTGGCGCGACGCCTGGTAGCCGTCCCAGGCGTCCATCGGCAGCACCTTCGCCGGGCCCGGATCGTGGTCCATCTGGGCGAACCAGACCTGCTGGCCGAGCACGTCCCGCCGAGCGCGGGAGTCGCGCAGCCCGTCCAGCAGCCACACCTCCTGGCCTATCCCGGTGATGGTGCGCTGGGGGACGTGCAGGTCCGGGCCGTCCGGCTTGTTGCCGTCGCCGTACGCCTGGTCGTCGCGGTACTGGCGGGTGTCGAGCATGTGGAAGTTCGCCAGCGAACCCCACGCGCGCCGCTGGTAGAGCTGCATGTTGATGCCGTTGGGCATCGACTCCCACCGCAGCGGCATGTTCTCGTAGTACGCCTGCAGGGCATCGCGGCGCCGCTGGAGGAACGCCTGTCCCTGCGTCTCGGACTTCGCCTCCGGGATCTCGTCGGCCCAGTTGTTCTCCACCTCGTGGTCGTCGAAGACGACCAGCCAGGGGGCGACCGAGTGCGCGAGCTGGAGGTCCGGATCGGTCTTGTACTGGGCGTGGCGCTGCCGGTAGCCGGCGAGCGTGACGGTCTCGGGGCCGTGCACCTCGCGCACGTCCTTGCTCGGGTTGGCGGCGTACTCGTACTGGTAGTCGCCCAGGTGCAGGATCAGGCCCGGCTCGTCCTCGGCCATCCGCCGGTAGGCGGTGAAGTAGCCCTCGCCGTAGTGCGCGCAGGAGGCGAAGCACATGGTCAGCTCGCCGAGCGCGCCCGGCGCCGGGGCGGTGCGGGTGCGGCCGGCCGGCGAGATCTCGCCACGGGCGTTGATCGTCAGGGATCTTCGCCCGGGGAGCCGAACGGCCGGGCGCACCCGCATGGCCGCCGGATGAACACGCCACGCCGGTCCCGCACGGGTGATCCGCGGCGTCGCAGTTTCAATTGAAACTGCGGTCAGCCCGCGACGGCGGCGCTCTCGCGGGTGCGCTGGACGCGTGCCGTGCGGTTCCAGCTCCACCAGCCGTGGACCACCAGCGCCGCGAAGACGACGTAGATCGCCGCGCTGAAGTACAGGCCGGAGGCGATCTGCAGCGGCACGCCGACCGCGTCCACGGCCAGCCAGACCAGCCAGAACTCGACGAGGCCGCGGCCCTGCGCCCAGAACGCGACCAGGGTGCCGATGAAGATCCAGGCGTCCGGCCACGGGGCCCACGAGGCGTCCAGCGCGGACAGCAGCAGCGCGAACGCGGCGGTGCCCAGCGCCAGCGCGGAGATCAGCACGAGCCGTTCGACGATGCCGGCCTTGCGCACCACGACGCCGTAAACCGGGTCGCTGCGCCGGTTCCAGGCCCACCAACCGTAGAACGAGATCAGCAGGATCATCACCTGCCGGATGGCCAGCCCGCCCAGGTGGGCGGAGGCGTAGACGGCGAACAGCAGCACCGTCGCGGACACCTGCACCGGCCAGGTCGCGAGGGTCCTGCGTTGCGCGAGGAAGACGACGGCGAGCGCGCACAACTGCCCGACCAGTTCCGCCCAGGAGATCTTCTGGCCCAGCACGGTGAACCCGTTGTCGAGCACCCATTCCGCGATTGCCTGCACGCCCGCTCCTCCCGCCGGATGCGAACGCACCGGGGTACACGCGGGAAGCCGACGTCGACGACCGCCGGCCGGACACGCCGACGGCCGATCGCGGCCGCCCGTGCGCTGCCTCTCATCCGGACTTTCACCGTCGGTCCCGGAATTCCACCGGATCGGCCGACACCTCCGCGTGGAGGCGCCGGTTCGCGGACTTTCACCGCCGGTTCGGATTTTCACCGACCCCGGAGCGCACGACTTCGTTCGATCTGCTCAACATCGTGCGCCCGGAGATCTGTTCCGCACCCGATACGTGGTTTGGATCACAGGATCGATCTGCCCGGAAAACCGGTTGCGCCCGGTCGGCGCACCGATGATCGTTGCCTCGTGACAGCACTTCCCGGACGTCTGGAAGCAGCCCCGCCGGCATGAGTCGGCCGCTCGTCCTGCTGTTGGCGCTGACCTGCGGCGTGGCCGTGGGCAACATCTACTTCCCGCAGGCGATCAGCCCGCTGATCGCAGCAGGTCTGCAGGTGCCGCCCGAATCGGCCGCGCTGGCGGTGACGGCGGCGCAGTTGGGCTACGCGGCCGGGATCTTCCTGCTGGTTCCGCTCGGCGACCGGATCCCGCACCGCCCGTTGATCGTCGCCCTGCTCGGGCTCACCGGGATCGGCCTGCTCGTCGCAAGCGCCGCGACCGCGCTGCCGGCCTTGGTCGGCACGAGCGTCCTCGTGGGCGTGACGACCGTGATCGCGCCCATCATCGCTCCCATGGCGGCCGGGCTGGTGGCCGATGACCGGCGCGGATCGGTCACCGGCGTACTGCTGAGCGGCTCGATCGGCGGAATGCTGCTGGCCCGCGCGTTCGGCGGAACCATCGGGGAATGGCTGGGCTGGCGGGCGCCCTACGCGGTGGCCGGAGTGCTCGCGCTGCTCGCCGCGACCGCCTTGGCCTTCTCGCTGCCGACGACGGCCCCGGCATCCCGGCAGCGGTATCCGGCGCTGCTGGCCGAGTCGCTGCGACTGCTGCGCGCCGAGCCTGAGCTGCGCCGCTCCTGCTTCTACCAGGCGACGATCTTCGCCGGTTTCACCGCCGTCTGGACCGGCGTCGCGCTGCTGCTGACGGGCCCGGTGTACGGCCTTGGTACGTCGGCGGTCGGGGCGCTCGCCCTGGTCGGCGCGGCGACCATGATCTGCACGCCGCTCGCCGGACGGCAGGCGGACCGCCGGGGGCCCGATCCGGTCAACCTCGTCTGCATCCTCGGCGTGCTCGCGGCCGCCGCCGTCCTCGCGGCCGGCAGCCTCGGCGGGGCGCTCGGTCTGGCGGCACTGGTGGTCGGCACGCTGCTCCTCGACGTCGCGATGCAGTCCGGCATGGTCGCCAACCAGGTGCGGATCTTCGCGCTGCGCCCCGAGGTGCGCGGCAGGCTCAACGCGGCCTACATGACGTGCGCGTTCCTCGGCGGCAGCTTCGGTTCCTGGCTCGGGGTGCGCACCTACTCCCAGTTCGGGTGGCCGGGTGTCTCGGCGCTCTTGGCGCTGCTGGCGGGGCTTGCGCTGACCCGCCACCTGTCGCACCGGCGACGCGCCGTCGCCGCTCGTTTGTCCTGAGTGACAACGAAATTCGCGCGCGACGAACCGGGATGGTCGATCGAACACGCGTGCCCCGGCCGGTAGACTCGATCGGCAGCAACTCGAAGGGGGCACGCCGGGATGAACGACACCGATCGCGCCATCCTCGACTTCGAGCTGGAGCACTGGCACTACCAGGGCAACAAGGAACGGGTCATCCAGGAGCGCTTCGGCTTCTCCCCGAACCGCTACTACCAGCGGCTGAACCGCCTGCTGGACGAGCCCGAGGCGCTCCAGCAGCAGCCGGCCCTCGTCAAGCGCCTCCAGAGCCGCCGCGACCAGCGGGCCCACCGCCGCATCGTTCGCGACGCCTGACGAAACACCTTCGGACGATCTCCGAGCCCTCCGCCTCGGCCCGCACGCCGACGGGCCGGATTGCCGCTTCCGCCTGAAATCGGGCTTCTCACGCCCAACCGCATCCATCTCCCGTGATCACGCTCACGCTCATCGAAGTACAATGAACGTTGCACTAATTGCCATGAACGTTGTACTTTTCATCCGTGATCAACGAGAAGATCCTGGTGATCGGCGCCTCCGGCAAGGTCGGACGGCAGGCCGTCACCCTCCTGCAGAACGCCGGCGCCGAAGTCCGCGCGATGGTCCGGAATCCCGCGGCCGCCAAGCTCCCCGATGCGACGGAGGTGGTGCGCGGCGATCTGACCGACCTGCCCTCGCTGCACTCCGCCCTGGACGGAATCGACTCCGCGTTCCTGATCTGGCCGATGGCCTCCGTTCCGGCAGATCCGGCCGTCGTCGAAGAGATCGAGGAGCACGCCCGCCGGATCGTCTTCCTGTCCTCGGCGGCGGTGCGCGACGACATGGCGGAGCAGGTCGGCCCCATCGCCGGTTTCCACCACGCCGTCGAGCACCAGATCGAGCGCTCCGGTCTCGAATGGACATTCCTCCGCCCATACGCGTTCGCGTCCAACACGCTGGCCTGGACGCCGGAGATCCGCCGCGGCGACGTCGTGCGCGGGGCCTTCGGGGCGGCGGCCATGACGCTGATCCACGAGCACGACATCGCCTCGGTCGCGGCACACGTGCTCACCAACGGCGGATTCAGCCGGACCAAGCACACGCTCACCGGGCCGGAGCTGATCAAGCAGGCGGAACAGGTGCGCACCATCGGCGAAGTGCTCGGCCGGCCGCTGCGCTGGGAAGAGATCACCCCGGAGGAAGCGCTGCCCAAGATGTTCCCCGGCATGCCCACCTCGGTCGCCGAGTCCGCCCTCGACGGCTACGCCGAGATGGTCCGGCGGCCCGGCCCGATCACCTCCGCGGTACCCGACATCACCGGGTTGCCGGCACGAACCTTCCGGCAGTGGGTCGCCGACCACGCCGAGGACTTCCGCTGAACCCCGACCACTTCCAGGAGGACGGAATGACCAGCACCACTTCCCTGCCCGACATCGTCCGCGCGGACGCGGGCCTGGTGCTCATGAGCGAGTGGACCGTGGGAACACCGGAGCGCCAGCAGGCCGCCACCGCGGCCGCCATGTCCGTGTGGGACCACCTGGCCTGGCCCGATGGGCTGCTTTCCTACAGCTGCTTGACGAGCACCGACGGCGACACCCTGCTCCACTATTCACAGTGGACGGACGCTGCGGCGCACGCCGGGTTCAAGCGGAGCGATCCGCCGGAGCGGGTCCAGCAGATCTTCGCGGAAGTCCCCGGGATCGAGCGCCACGGCGTGGTCGAGTACCAGCGCTACCGCAGCCTCGTGCTGGGCGACGGGCGGCCCGGCTGCGTGGTCGCCGTCTCCTTCGAGACCGACGGCCACGAAACCGCGCGCCACTTCGTCGACACCCTGCTGGACGAGCAGCCGGGCTTGGCGCGGCGCACCGACGTCGAACCGCCGGCCGGGATGCTCGCCAACCACTTCCACATCAGCACCGACGGCACTCGGGTCGTCAACTACGCCGAGTTCGCCGACGAGGACGCGCACCGCCGGATCGTCGCGAGCGACCTGCGCGACGGCGACGACGTTCCGCAGCTCATCTCCACGACACCCGGGCTGCGCCTGCTCGGGTTCAAGCGGTTCCACCGGTGGCGGACCCGCTGATCGCTACGCCTGCTGGCGCTGGGCGTACTGCTCCGGGGTGAGTTGGCGGTCCTGCTGGATCCGCACCAGTTCCGCCAGCAGCGGCGCGGCCTGGTCCGGCGGGAGCGCCTGGAACGCAGCCTTGATCGCTTCCGCGTCGGCCCCCTGCGCCGGAGCCGCCGGGGCCTGCTGCTTCGCCACCACCTCGTTGACGAGGTCGACGAGCATCGCGACGATCGTGCGCGGGCCGATCTCGGTCTGCCAGCCCTGGATCTCGCCCTTCGGCCCGCGGGGGCCGAGCAGCTCGTGTTCCAGGCGGCGCAGAATCGCGTCCTGCTCCGGGTTCATCACGTCCTCCTGATCCCTCTTGCCGAGTTCGGCGCGGAACTGGTCCATGTCGACGTGACCTGGGTCGATCTTGCCGGTGACGCTGGTCTCCTTGTGGCCGCGCGCGGCGTCCATCGGGCGCCCGAGGTGGTTGAGCACCGCGGTGGTCGCCTTGAGCGCCGCCTGGTACTGCTCCGGGCTGGGCCCTTGGTCCACGCCCTGGTAATCCCATTCGAACCCGACGTAGAGGGTGTTGCCGTCGCCCTCGGGGTTCGGCCCGGAGGCCTTCGCCTTGCCGGCGTGGTTGGCCCGACCGGCGGCGATCATGTGCACGACCCCGTCGAAGCCGATCACCGCGTGGCACAGCGGCCCCGCCAGGTCGGGGCGTCCGTCGATGCACAGCTGCACGCTCGGCGCGGGGTTCTCGTAGGACGCGGGCGTCGCGGTGTGGTGTTCCAGCACGCCGACCGGAGCGGGTTGCGACCCCGAGGTGGCGGTCCGGTCCCGCCAGCCGTCGGTCTCGACCACCGTCAGCCCGGCCGCGCGCAACACGTCCGCGAGCCAGACGAGAGGCAGAGCCACTACTGATCACCTCCCGGCTTGATCCGTTCTCCCATGGTGTCGCGACCGCGCGCGGGCGACCACGGCCAAGTGCGTGAAAAAGGCCGGGACCCACCCACCGGGTGAGTCCCGACCTTCGGCCAGGCGCGGCGCGCGGTCACGCGTGGCCGCTCACGCCCGCGTCGCCGGTCTCCGGCTTCGCGCCGTTCTTGCCGTTCTCCGCCGGGCCTCCCACAGAGCCGGAAGAGCCGGTGGAACCGGAAGAGCCGGAGAACTGGGCCTCGGCGCTGTCCAGCCACCGGCCCCAGCGCTGCTGCATCGGCTTGATCAGGCCGCCGCCGACGCCGACGATGATCACGCCGGCCAGCGCGGCCAGCGCCGCGATCAGCACCGGGGTGGTCACGGTGAGTGCGATGCCGAGCTGGTTGAGCGCGGCGATCACGCCGAGGGCGACGATGAAGCCGAAGGTGATCTTGGCCAGCACCGGCCCGATCGGGCGGCCGCCCAGCGCGCCGCGGATGAGGTCGCCGACGGCGCGGCCGATCGCCGCGGCCACCAGCACCAGCACGATCGCCACCACGATCCGCGGCAGGAACAGCACCACCGTGTCGATCAGGTCCTTGATCGCGTTGGGCCCGAAAACGCCCAGCGACAGCTGCACGAAAATGAGCAGGATGAAGTAGTAGACCAGTTTCACCAGCAGGCCGGAGATGTCGATGTTCGATTTCGACGTCATTTCACCGAGCCCGGACTTCGCCAGCAGCCGGTTGAAACCGAGCCGGGCGAACACGATCTGGATCGCCTTGCCGATCGCCTTCGCGATCAGCCAGCCGACCAGCACGATGACGAGGAATACGACCAGCTTCGGGACGAAGGTCGCAATTGCGACCCACGCCTCTGCGAGTCCCTGCTGGAGAGCTCCCACTTGAATTCACCTCGATAGAACAAAACCCGATTCGCGTGTGCCGGAGATCGTTTCTTGCGACGGCTTTACCGGCAACTGCGACAGGCCCCTCGAAAGGGCGATTCATTTCCCTCGATCGGGTCGATACCGACGAAGGCGGCCGCCCCGACCGTGTGATCAGCCGCCCCGCGGCGGCCCGAGCCCCGGCGGTACCGGAACGCCGTTCCCCGGGCCCCGGCGCGTTGTGAGCCGGCCCGCACCGCCGGCCGCTGGCCGCCGCAGCTGATCGGCGGCATGCGATTCTGGAGGCATGAGTACCGAACGCGCAGGTGAGCGGGATACCGGTACGCAGCGTCAGCTCTCCGCCGCCACGCTACGCCGCCTCGAACGGGGCACCGGCGGGCTGGCCAGCGCCAGCGTCAGCGCGATGGAACAGCGCCTGCCGTGGTTCCGCCGGTTGCCCGCCGACCAGCGGGCGAGCGTGCTCCTGGTGACCCAGACCGGCGCCACCAACTTCGTGGCGTGGCTGCAGGACCCGACCGAGGCGATCCGGCTGACCGCAGAGGCCTTCCGCGCCGCGCCCCGGGACCTGTCCCGGTGGGTCAGCCTGCGGCAGACCCTGGAGCTGGTCCGGGTCGCGATCGACGTGCTCGAACAGCAGCTCCCGGAGCTGGCCTCCGAGGAGCACGAGCGCATCCTGCTGACCGAGTCGATCCTGCGCTACACCCGCGAGATCTCCTTCGCGGCCGCCACCTCGTACGCCGCGGCGGCGGAGGCCCGCGGCGCGTGGGACGCGCGGCTGGAAGCGCTGGTGGTCGACGGCATCGTGCGTGGCGACGCCGAGGAGTCGCTGCTCTCCCGCGCCGCCGCGCTCGGCTGGGAGCCCTCATCAGAAGCGACCGTGCTGGTCGGCAACGCCCCGTCCGACGACCCGCCGACCATCGTCTACCAGGTGCGCAGCCGCGCGGCGCGGGTCGGCTGCCCGGTGTTGCTCGGCGTGCAGGGCACCCGGCTGGTGGTGGTCTTCGGCGGCCCGGGCGACGCGCGCACCAACGAGGAGGCGGCCGAGCGGCTGTCCGAGGCGTTCGACGACGGGCCGGTCGTGGTCGGGCCGACCATGCCGAGCCTGGCCGAGGCGCACCGGTCGGCCGGCGATGCGATGTCCGCGCTGCGGGCCGTGGTGGCGTGGCCGACCGCGCCGCGCCCCGTGCCCTCCGGCGACCTGCTGCCGGAGCGGGCGCTGGCCGGCGATCCGGAGGCCGAGCGCCAGCTGGTCGAGCGGATCGTGCTGCCGCTGGTGGACGCCGGCGGCGCGCTGATGGAGACCGTCGACACCTACCTGGAGGTCGGCGGCGTGCTGGAGAACTGCGCTCGGCAGCTGTACGTGCACCCGAACACGGTCCGGTACCGGCTGCGCCGAGTGGCGGAACTCACCGGCCACACGCCGTCCAACGCCCGCGACGCCCACGTCCTGCGGGTCGGCCTCGCCGTGGGCAGGCTGGCCAAGTCCCGCGGCCTCTGGTGACGCGGTGATCACGCGCCGCAACAGGGCTTTACCGTGTTCACCGATCGGTCACCAACCGGACACAGCCGACAACGATTCTCCTCCTGGCCGGGTTCCCCCACCCCCGCGCTTGTAGACACTCCACAACTTTGCGGTCCGGACTTCGTCTCTGTCGACATCACGTCGATCGCACCCAGGCGTGTTCAGTAGCAAGGGTGATCGCGCTTCTAGCCCCCGGACAGGGGTCGCAGACCCCAGGGATGTTGAACCCGTGGCTCGAACTGGACGGCGTCGCCGAACGCATCGCCGCCTGGTCCGAGTCGACCGGTCTCGACCTGCTCCGCCTCGGCACCACCGCCGAAGCGGACGAGATCAAGGACACCGCGGTCACCCAGCCGCTGGTGGTGGCGCTGTCGCTGATCGCCGCCGACGAGCTGCGCCGCCGGGTGACGATCCCGGCGGACACGCCGGTCGCCGGGCACTCCGTCGGTGAGCTGGCCGCCGCCGCCATCGCCGGCGCCCTGACCTTCGACGACGCGGTCTCGCTCGCCGCCGTGCGCGGCCGGGAGATGGCCGCCGCGTGCGCGCTGGAGCCGACCAGCATGTCCGCCGTGCTCGGCGGGGATGCCGACGACGTGGTCGCCCACCTCGAGCGGCTCAGCCTGGACCCGGCCAACCGCAACGGCGCGGGCCAGATCGTCGCCGCCGGGCGGGTGCCCGCCCTCGAAGAGCTCGCGGCCGAACCGCCGGTCGGCGCCCGGGTGCGGCCGCTGCCGGTGGCCGGCGCCTTCCACACCCGCTTCATGGCGCCCGCGCGGGAAAGCCTGGCCCAGCACGCGGAGAAGGTGACCGCCACGGACGCCGCGCTGCCGCTGCTGTCCAACGCCGACGGCGCGGTCGTCACCGACGCCGCCGAGATCGTGAGCCGCCTCGTCTCGCAGGTGACCAGCCCGGTGCGGTGGGACAGCTGCATGGCGGAGCTGGCCGACCGCGGTGTCGAGGCCGTGGTGGAGTTCCCGCCCGCCGGAACCCTCAGCGGCCTGGTGCGCCGCGAACTCAAGGGCGTCAAGGCCGTCGCTCTGAAGACCCCTGCCGACCTGGACAAGGTCGCCGATCTGCTCGGGAGCGACGCGTGACGCGACCCCGCCTCACCCAGAACCCCATTCCGGCCGCCACCCGGCTGCTCGGCTTCGGGAGCACTCAGGGCAACCGGATCGTCACCAACGACGACCTGGCCAAGATCGTCGACACCAACGACGAGTGGATCCGGCAGCGCGTCGGCATCATCCACCGCCGCCTCGGCGACGACGACCAGACCGTGGCCAGCATGGCCGTCGAGGCGGGTGCCAAGGCGATCGCGGACGCGGGCCTGACACCGTCCGATGTGGACCAGGTGATCGTCGCCACGTGCACCATGCAGGGCGGCATCCCCAACGCCGCGGCCCAGGTCGCCGACCAGATCGGCATCAAGGCCAAGAGCGCCTACGACCTCAACGCCGCCTGCGCCGGGTTCGTCTACGCGCTGTCCACCGCCTCGGACGCGGTGCGCTCCGGATCGGCCCGCAACGTGCTGGTGATCGGCTCGGAGCGGTTCCAGGAATGGCTGGACTGGGAAGACCGCGCGAACTGCATCATCTTCGCCGACGGTGCCGGTGCCGCGGTGGTCGGACCGGCCGAGGAGCCGGAGCTCGGCCCGGGCGTGCTGGGCAGCGCCGGCGACCTGGTGGACACCATCTACCTGCGCGACGCCAAGTACATCTACCAGGAGGGCCAGTCGGTCTTCCGGTGGGCGACCACGCAGATCGCGCCGGTGGCGGCCCGGGCCGTCGAGGCGGCCGGGCTCCAGATGTCCGATGTGGACGTCTTCGTGCCGCACCAGGCGAACCTGCGGATCGTCGAGGCGATCGCGAAGAAGCTGAAGTCGCAGGGTGCCCGTGACGACCTCGTGGTCGCGCGTGACATCGTCTACTCCGGCAACACGTCGTCGGCGTCCATCCCGCTGGCCATCGACCACATGCGGGCGGCTGGGGAGATCCCCAGCGGTGCCGTGATGCTGCTCGTGGGCTTCGGAGCCGGGCTGTCGTACGCGGCCCAGGTCGCCATCTGCCCCTGAGCCCACCCCAAAGCTGCCGCAGGCCACCGGCCCGCGGTGCGGAACGCAAGAATCAGGAAGGAACTACCCGTGTCGAACGAGGAAATCACCACCGGTCTCGCCGCCATCGTCGAGGAGGTCGCCGGTGTCGACGCCGCCGACGTGACCGTCGACAAGTCCTTCGTCGACGACCTGGACATCGACTCGCTGTCCATGGTGGAGATCGCCGTGCAGGCGGAGGACAAGTTCGGGGTCAAGATCCCGGACGACGAGCTGGCCAACCTCAAGACCGTCGGTGATGCGGTGGACTACATCACGAAGAACGCATGACCACGGATGTCGTGATCACCGGGCTGGGCGCGACGACACCGCTCGGCGGTGACGTCGCGTCCACTTGGGACGGATTCGTCAACGGCGCCAGCGGCGTCCGCCGGCTGGAAGCCGAGTGGGTGGACCGGCTCGAACTCCCGGCCAAGATCGGCGCCCCGCTGCTGGTCGACCCGAGCGAGGTGCTGCCCCGCGTCCAGCTGCGGCGCATGGACCGCTGCGAGGCGATCGCCGTGATCGCCGCCCGCGAGGCCTGGGCCGACGCCGGGTTCGAGCTGCCCACCGACGACGACGAGCCGGTCGACCCGGACCGGCTGGGCGTGGCGCTGGGCACCGGCATCGGCGGACCGGTCACGCTGCTCCAGCAGAACGAACTGCTGCAGCAGCAGGGGCTGCGCAAGGTTTCGCCGCTGACCGTGCCGATGCTGATGCCCAACGGCCCGGCCGCGATGGTCAGCCTGGACGTGCGGGCCCGTGCCGGGGTGCACTCCCCCGCATCGGCCTGCGCCTCGGGCGCCGAAGGCCTGGCCAAGGGCTTCGAGATGATCCAGCACGGGCACGCCGACGTGGTGGTGGCCGGTGGTGCGGAGGCCTGCATCCACCCGATCACCATCGCCGGTTTCGCCCAGGCCCGGACCCTGAGCACCCGCAACGACGACCCGGAGCGGGCCTCCCGCCCGTTCGACGTCGACCGCGACGGGTTCGTGATGGGCGAGGGCGCCGGCGTGGTCGTCCTGGAGAGCGCGGAGCACGCCAAGGCGCGCGGCGCGCGGATCTACGGCCGGCTGGCGGGCGTGGGCATCACGTCCGACGCCTACCACATCACCGGCAGCCCGCCGGACGGCCGCGGCCAGGTCGCCGCGATGCGCAAGGCCCTGCAGACCGCGGGCCTGCAGCCATCGGACATCGGGCACGTCAACGCGCACGCGACGTCCACCGTGGTCGGTGACATCGGCGAGGCGAACTCGGTGCGCAAGGCGATCGGCGACGGTGCGGTGGTCACCGCGCCGAAGGGCTCGCTGGGTCACCTGGTCGGCGGGGCCGGCGCGGTCGAGAGCATCCTGACGATCCTCTCGCTGCAGCGCGGCATCATCCCGGCGACCCGGAACCTGGAAACGATCGATCCGAAGATCGAGATCGACGTGGTCGCCGACAAGCCGCGGCACGTCGAGCAGACGGCAGCGATCAACAACGCCTTCGGCTTCGGTGGGCACAACGTCGCGCTCGCCTTCGCTAGGGCATGACCGTTCGCGCATGGGACGGGCTGGGCGTCCGCTCAGCCCGTCCTTTAGCGCTCTGCGGTACGACAACCGCACACGGTCGGCCGCCGTCAGCGGCGCCAATCACGCCCACGGCGGCCTTCCCCACACCGAACTTCCGGAGGAACCGATGACCGCAGTGGCCGCCCGGCCGGAAACCGAGCAGGTGCGGCGGGATCCGCGCGATCCCGACGTGCGGCTGGAGCAACTGCTCGACCCGGAGTCGATCGAACCACTGCACCCCCGCGACAACAGCGGCATGTACGCGGTGCGCGGTCGCATCGACGGCACGAGGGTGATCGTCTACTGCAGCGACGCCACCAAGATGGGCGGTGCGCTCGGCTCCGAAGGCTGCGGGCACATCGTGGACGCCATCGACATGGCGGTGCGCGAGCGCTGCCCGGTGATCGGCGTGTGGCACTCCGGCGGCGCCCGCATCCCGGA
>NZ_JBWKKU010000081.1:0-38669 GCF_056431445.1 Saccharopolyspora sp. NPDC045941 | reverse complement strand
CCGGCGAGCGTTGATTCGACCTCGGCGACCTGGTGGCAGCGGGCGTAGTCGGGCAAACGGCGGATTCCGTTGACGATGACGCGTGCATGGTCCAGTCCGATCTCACCTTCAGCGAGAGCGTGAGCCGTATCGGGTAGATCAGGGGGCATCGTCTCGCCGTACGAACTCCGTCGGTCTTCGACGTTGCGGGCGACTGTGACGCGGGTTTTCGCGTCACGCGGGTCGATGTTGAGCAGCCCCTGCAGCCACACTTGCAGCGATCGGGCGGTGGTCTCGGTGTGAATGGCGCGATGGTCGGCCTCGGCGATGTACTGCAGTTGCTCCCACATCAGTACCCGCATCTCCTTTTCCAGTTCTTGGATGCGGGTGGCGAGTTCAGAATCGGTGCATGACACCGCCGACTGTTGAGGCATGGCCTGCACAGTCGTGTCCTGGGTGTTCAGCAGCGGTGTCATACCTCCATTCTCCTGATTCGAACGCGTGTTCGCATTGTTTTTATGGTCGCTTGATCTGGTGAAACACCCGACCACGGGTCGTGAAAACCACGCCGTGTCAAGGGAAACGGTCACGACACGCCGAAGGCGACCCGCATTCACTACCAAAACCGCCGCGCCGCCATCGGCAAGGCGCACCGCGTCCGGAGACCAGGGCTGATTTCCCGCGAAGTCGCGCCATCCCAACGCGACCGGACCCCTGTAACGGATCACCCCGAAACCAAACCCCCACCAGCCCCAACAAACCCGAAAACGCCCACCCCGCAACGCAAGCCGCCAGCGAGCCAGCCCACTCCGGGCCATCCCCGCGATACAAAGCCGAACCGGGGCTGCGGGTCGGATGTCAAGCCTGAAACCCCGAAGGGGCGGCCGCGAGGCCGGGCTTGACCTCCGGCGCGCAGCCCCCGCAATCCACCCATCGCGGGGATGGCACCAAAAGATGCCGAACCTCTAAAGGTCCGAACCCCACCCCCAACCCACCCTCACCCCCACCCCACCTCAACCGCCCCCCCAAACATCACCCCCCGGGCGAATTGCCCAATCTACTGAAAACGATTATCATCACCGACCGTCGACAAGGAGTCCGGTCGACAGGACGTCCGAAGGGAGACGGAGTGGGCCACCTGCTGTTGGTGGAAAGCTGGGTCGGTGCGATGAGCACGTTGCTGCCGAGGAGCATCAGGGAGGGCGGCAACCGGTTCAGCTTCGTGACCCGCGATCTCCAGCACTACCTCCGGGCCAGATCGGCCCCCGGGCCGCATCCGCTGCTGGGTGCGGACAATCTGCTCACCGTCGAGACCAACGACGTGCCGAACCTGCTGGACCGCTTGGAGCGCCTGCAGCCGGTCCTCGGCTTCGACGGCGTGCTGACCTCCTGCGACTACTACCTGCCAGCGGCCGCGAAAGCCGCCGAACGGCTGGGACTTCCGGGCGCCCCACCGGACGCCGTCGAGCGGGCCTGTTCGAAGGACCTCACCCGCAAGACCCTGCGCGAAGCCGGCGTCCCGGGCCCGGCGTTCGCCCTCGCGGAGACGGCCTCCGGCCTGGAGGAAGCCGCGGAAGCACTGGGATACCCCCTGGTCATCAAGCCGGTCGACCTGTGCGCGGGCATGTTCGTGCGCAGGGTCGACGGGCCCGACCAGCTGCGCGAGGCGCACAACGAGCTGCTGGAGTTCCCGGTGAACGCGCGCGGTCAGCGGCGCAATCCCGTCGTGCTGCTGGAAGAGCTGCTCACGGGCCCCGAGGTGAGCGTGGAGACGGTGACGTTCCGGGGCGAGACCACGGTCGTCGGGGTGACGGACAAGAGCGTCGCCGGGCAGCCCTGGTTCGTCGAGTCCGGACACATGTTCCCGGCGGCGCTGGACGCCGCGACGGCGGAGGCAGTGGCGGACACCGCGGTCGCCGCCGTCGAAGCGCTCGGGCTGGACAACGTCGTCGGGCACACCGAGGTCAAGCTCACCCCGCAGGGCCCCCGAGTGGTGGAGGTGAACCCGCGGCCGGCGGGCAACCAGATCACCGAGCTCATCCGGCGGGTGACCGGCATCGACCTGGCCGCCGTCTACGCCCAGATCGCGCTGGGGGAGAAGCCCGACCTGCACCGAGTCGACACCGGCGCGGCGAGCGCGGCCATCTCGTTCCTGCTCCCGCCCCGGGAGGGGACGATCGCCGAGATCGGCGGGGTTGCGGAGTTGGCGGCCGATCCGGCGGTGGTCGACTGGGTCGTCAAGGACCCCGGGCACCGGGCCGGCGCCGCCACCAGCAACAACAACTACCTCGGGCACGTGATGGTCACCAGCGCCGGCAGCGGGGCGGCGCGCGCCCGCGCCGAGTCGTTGGTCGCCGGGCTGGACGTGCGCTACGCGGAGGCGGGGAAGTGACTCCGCATTCGGTGGCGGACCTGACCGATCAGGTCCTGAGTGGACGTTTCGGTGCGGACGAAGCGCAGGTCAGCGTCGGGTTCCTGACCAAGCAGGGCGTGCGGCACGCGGACCGGGCGCAGTCGTACCGGAACCACGTGCTGAGCCTGCGGGTCGAGGACGCGGTGGGCTCCTGCGCGGTGGAACCGGGGGAGGTGTCCGAAGAGGTCGTCCTCGGCTGCGTCGGGACGCCCGTCCGCGACCTGCTGCGGAGCCCGCTGCCCGCGGTGCGCATCGCGGCGCTGGACGCCTACCTGCAGTGGCTGCGCCCGCACCACGACCACGCCGAGGAAGTCGCCGTCGGGCGGGGCAGCTCGCTGCAGAAGTCGTTGCACCGCGCCGAATCCGTGGTGGACCTGCTGCCGCGGAGCCGGCGGGTGCTGGTCGTCGGCGTCGTCAACTCGCTGCTGCACCACCTCCGCGAGCGCGGGACCGGCTACGTCGCGTGCGATTTCAAGGGCGGCGAGACAGAGTGGGGCGAGCCGATCGCGACCGATGCCGTCGCGGTGCTGGACGGCTGCGATGCCGTGCTGGCGTCCGGCATGGTCGTCGGCAACGGCACGTTCCAGGCGCTGCTCGACCACGCCAGGGCCACGGGCAAGCCGCTGGTCATGTTCGCCCAGTCCGCGAGCGGCATCCTGCCGTGCTTCCTGGGCGGCGGGGTCACCGCCGTCTCGGCGGAGCCGTATCCGTTCTTCTGGCTCGACGGCGGTCCCAGCACCCTCTACCGCTACCGCACGGAGGTGCGCTGATGTGGGGCAATCCCGATCTGCTCGGTCTGCTCCGGGACACCCCGCTGGCACGGGTGAGCGCGCCGCTGCCGCATCGGCAGCCGGGGTTCTGGGCGAAGCTGGAATGCCTGAGCGCGGGCGGGATGAAGGCCCGCGCGGCGGTCTCGATGCTCACCGGGGCCCGGCGCCGCGGCGAGTTGCGGCCGGGTGCGGCGGTGGTCGAGTCGACCAGCGGGACGCTCGGCGTGGGCCTGGCCTTCGCCGGGCAGGCGTTGGGGCATCCGGTGGTGCTGGTCGTGGACAGCGAGCTCGAACCGGCCATGCGGGCGCTGCTCCGGGCGCACGGCGCTCGCCTCGAAGTGGTCGACCGGCCGCATCCCGCCGGTGGTTGGCAGCAGGCCCGGCTGGACCGGGTGCAGCAGGTCCTCCGCGAGCGGCCGGATGCGTTCTGGCCCGATCAGTACAACAACCCGGACAACCCGGCCGGCTACGAGGCGCTGGGGGAGGAGATCGCCCGCCAGATCGACCAGGTGGACGTGCTGGTGTGCAGCGTCGGGACCGGCGGGCACAGCGCCGGCACGATCCGCGCGATCCGGCGCCGGTGGCCGCACGTGCGGTTGATCGGCGTGGACACCCTCGGCTCGACGATCTTCGGGCAGCCGGCCCGGCCCCGCATGATGCGCGGGCTGGGCAGCAGCATCCACCCGCGCAACGTCGCATATGGACAGTTCGACGAGGTGCACTGGGTGGGGCCCGGCGAGGCGGTGCAGGCCTGCCGCACGCTGGCCCGGCACGCGTTCATCACCGGCGGATGGAGCACCGGGGCGGTGGCGCTGGTGTCTGCGTGGGCGGCGCGGGTCGAGCCGAGCGCGCAGGTGGTGACCGTGTTCCCGGACGGTCCGCACCGCTACCTCGGCACGATCTTCGACGATGACTACTGCCGTGCGCGGGGCCTGCTGGACGGGCCGACGGCGTCGCGGCCGGTGGAGATCGCGCACCCCGCGGTGGAAGCGACGGGGTGGACGCGGTGCCGCCTCGTGTCGGATCCGCTGCTGGCGATGGAGGTTCCGGCATGAGGCTGAGCTGGGCGGTGCGGGGCCTCGCGCTGCGCGAGCCGTTCCGCATCTCGCGATCGGTGATGTCCGAGCGGGATGCGGTCGTGGTGGAGATCGAGCACGACGGTGCCGTCGGCCGCGGCGAGGTCGTCACCAGCGCGTACTACGGCTTGACGGTCGAGCGCATCGAGACGGAGCTGGCGGCCGCGCGGGAAGCGCTGGCGGGGGTGCGCGATCTTGGCCGGATCCCGGCGTTCAGCGCGTCGCCCGGAGTGTCGTCGGCATTGGATTC
The DNA here is from genome assembly GCF_056431445.1 of Saccharopolyspora sp. NPDC045941. Classification (NCBI taxonomy): domain Bacteria; kingdom Bacillati; phylum Actinomycetota; class Actinomycetes; order Pseudonocardiales; family Pseudonocardiaceae; genus Saccharopolyspora; species Saccharopolyspora sp. NPDC045941. The sequence continues at coordinate 34,181 of NZ_JBWKKU010000081.1, read as the reverse complement.
GGCCGTGCACGACCTCGTCGCGACGCTCCGCGGCGTGCCGGTCTTCGAGCTGTTGGGCACGGCGCACTGGCAGCCCGTCCCGACGGCTTGCACGATCGGCATCATGCCCGCGGAGCGCGCCGTGCGGACGGCGCGCGAGCTCACCGGCCGGGGTTTCACGGTGCTCAAGGTGAAGCTCGGGGCGGGGGACGAGCGGCAGGAACTCGCGCGCCTGGCGGCGATTCGCGAGGCCGCGCCGGGCGCCCGCCTGCTGCTGGACCCCAACGGCGCGTGGGAGCCGGAGCAGGCGGTCCGGCTGCTCAAGGCGGTCGCGGAGTTCGCGATCGACGCGGTCGAGCAGCCGATCAAGCCGGGCACGCCGGACCTGCTCGCCGAGGTGGCCGCCCGGTCGCCGGTGCCGGTCATCGCCGACGAGGACGCCGCCACCGCGGCCGATGTGCGGGCCCTGGGTCCGCGGGTGCACGGGGTCAACGTGAAACTGCCGAAGTGCGGCGGAATCCGGGCCGCTCGGGAGATCATCGGCCTCGCCCAGGACAACGGCGTGGACGTGATGCTGGGGTGCTTGGTGTCGAGTTCGCTGGGCATCGCCCCGGCCGTGCACCTCACCGGCTTCGCCCGCTGGGTCGATCTGGACGGCCACCTGCTGCTGGCGCACGACCCGTGGACCGGGATCGGCGGCGACGACGGGGTGCTGCGGATCGCCGGCGATCGCGGATTGGGGGTGCGCCCCGTGGTCTCGTTATGAAGACGTGGCGGCTGATCCGGGGTTTCCCGCCGGCCGTGCAGGTGCTGCTGGTCAACCAGCTCGGCGTCAACGCCGGTTTCTACCTGCTGGTCCCGTACCTGGCGGGGTACCTCGCCCACGACCTGGGTATTTCGGCGGTGCTGGTCGGGGTCGTCCTCGGCGTGCGCAACCTCAGCCAGCAGGGCCTGTTCCTGCTGGGCGGTTCGGCGGCGGACCGGCTGGGCGCGCGGGGCGTCATCGTCGCCGGATGCGCGCTGCGCGCGGTGGGTTTCGGCCTGTTCGCCCTCGGTACGTCGTTCTCGGTGCTGCTGCTGGCATCCGTGCTCAGCGGGCTGGCCGGGGCGTTGTTCAACCCCGCCGTGCGCGCCTACCTCTCGCGGGAGGCGGGTGACCGGGGCGCCGAGGCCTTCTCGCTGTTCAACATCTTCGCCAACGCCGGGGCCCTGCTGGGGCCGTTGCTGGGAAGCGTGCTGATGGTGGTCGGCTTCCGGCTGTCCGCGGTGGTCGCCGCGGTGGTCTTCGCGCTGCTGACCGTCGCGCAGGTCGCGGTCCTGCCGGTCCGCCGCGTCGAGCGGCCCGCGACGTCGGTGCTGGCGGACTGGCGGGGCGTGTTGACCGATCGCCGGTTCCTGGCCTTCACCGGGGCGCTGACCGGCATGTTCGCGCTGCAGAACCAGCTCTACCTGGTGCTGCCGATGCAGGCCGAGCGGCTCACCGGGTCCGCGGCCGCGGTGGCGGTGATCTTCCTTGTCTCCACGGCGGTGACGCTGGCGTCGCAGGTTCGGATCACCGAGCTGGCCCAGCGCAGGTGGAGCCGCGGCCGGGCCATCGGAACCGGGCTGGGGCTGATGGGCGCGGGCTTCGTCGCCACCGCGATCGCCGCGGCCGCGGTCCCGGCGACGCCCCCGGCGGGCGCGGGGGAGACGTTCGCCCGGCTGGCGCCGGTGCTGATCACGGCGTTGTTCCTGGCGGTCGGGGTGATGCTCGCGCAGCCGTTCGTCTACGAGCTGATCCCGTCGTTCGGCGGGCGGGAGCTCGCCGGCACCTACTTCGGCGTCTTCTACCTGATTTCCGGTGTCGCGGCCGCCGCGGGCAATGCGCTGATCGGCTGGCTGACCGACCTCTCCGGCGACGAGTGGGCGTGGCTGCCCCCGGCGCTGTGCGTCCTCATCGGAGGGTGTTCGGCGCTCGCGGTGCTCGTGCTGGATCGCCGCGGCGGCATCGGACCGGACCAGAGAACGGGAGAATCGCAGTGCGCCCCAACATCGTCAGCGCCAACTTCCTGACCGACAACCCGGCCATCTACGAGCAGCGGTTCCCGGATCCCGAGCACCTCGCGGCCCGCTTCGTCGACGACCTGGTGCACCGCTTCGGATCGGGTCGGCGGCTGCTGGACGTGGGCTGCGGCACCGGCCGCGACGCCCGCTGCTGGACCGCGCTCGGCTACCGCGTCACGGGCCTGGACTGCTCGCCGCAGATGGTGGCGCACGCGCAGGAGCACTGCCCGGAGGCGGACTTCCTGGTCGCCGACATGCGGTCGTTCGGGCCCCTGCCGGCGGATTTCGACGTCATCACCTGCCTGGACAGCGCTTTCCTGTACTGCCACGGAAACGACGACGTCGACGCCTTCCTGCGGCGCTGCCACGAGCACCTGCGGCCGGGCGGTCTGCTGATCGCCGAGATGCGCAACGGCGCGTTCTTCCTGGGCAACACCGAGCTGCTCGACGGGGTGCGGGAGCAGGTCGTCGCCTGGGAAGGGGTGGAGTACCGGTCGCGCACCCGGCTGTGGATCGACCACGCGGAGCAGCTCCTGCGCCGGGAACGCCACTGGGACTGGCCGGGGCGGGCCGAGCCGCTGGTCCAGCGCTCGGCGTGGCGGCTGCTGTTCCCGCAGGAAATCCGGTATTTCGCGGCGCGGAACGGGTTTTCGGTCGTCGCGCTGTTCGACGAGCCAGGTCCGCGCGCCGAGACGCCGTGGCGGCGCGATGCGGGGCTGTCCACCCGGCTCAGCGGCGACCGGCTGCACGTGGTGCTGCGCCGCAACGAGTGAGGTGCGCCCCATTGGCAGGCTAGATGAAAATCATTATCGTTGTCGTTGGTCTTGGACCGGGACGCCTTCGAATGGAGAAAACCCCAGCATGCAACACGAATCCAGGCTCGTTCGCGGGCTGAGCCGGCGCGGTTTCCTGGGCCTGACGGCAGCGGGCGCCGCCGCGGCGCTGTCCGGCTGCGCCAGTGGGACGGGCGCCACCGCGGTCGGGCCGCCCCGCCCCGGCGGGCGGTTACGCGCGGCGTTCTCCGGCGGCGGCGCGGCCGAGGTGCTCGACCCGCACGAAACCGACCTCTACATCGAGATCGCCCGCGCCAAGGCGCTGTTCGACAAGCTCGCCGACTACGGCTCGGACATGTCCCCGCAGCCCCGGTTGGCGGAGCGCTGGGAGCCCAGCCAGGACCTGCTCACCTGGCGGATCACCTTGCGGCGGGCGGCATTCCACGACGGGCGGCCGGTGCGCCCGGCCGACGTGCTGGCCAGCTTCGCGCGGATCGTGGAGCCGGGCAGCAGCCGCCGGGCCAAGGCCAGCCTGCAGGTGATCGACCTGCCCGGCAGCCGCGAGCTCGACGACCGCACCGTAGAGTTCCGCCTCAAGCGGCCCTACGCGGAGTTCCCCAACGCGCTCGCCACGCTGGGCGCCTACATCGTCCCGGAGGGCACGCGGGACTTCGACCGGCCGGTGGGTTCCGGACCGTTCCGCTTCGTCTCCTTCCAGCCCGGCCGCAACTTCGTCGCGGCCCGCAACCCCGACTACTGGGACGGCGCGCCGCACCTGGACGAGCTGGAGATCGTCGTGACCAACGACGAGGCGGCGCGGGTCAACGCGCTGCTGGGCGGGCAGGTCGAGTACGCCCACGACCTGACGCCGACCAGCGCCCGCACGCACGAGAACACCGGCCGGGTGCAGGTGCACCGGCTGCCGCTGAGCAACTTCCACGGGCTGGTCATGAAGACCGACCGGCCACCGTTCGACCGGCCCGAGCTGCGCCAGGCGATGTTCCACCTGGTGAACCGGGGCGAGCTGGTCAGGTCGGTGCTGCAGGGCTCCGGGCAGCTCTGCAACGACCTCTACGGCAAGGGCTACCGGTACTACGCCGACGCGCTGCCGCAGCGCGCCCAGGACCTCGACCGGGCCCGCGCCCTGATCAAGCAGGCCGGCGCGGAGGGCCTCGCGATCGACTTCGACACCTCCGACGCCTCGACCGGGCTGAAGGAGGCGGCGCTGGCCATCGCCGACCAGGCCAGGCAGGCCGGGCTGAACCTCAACGTCCGGCTGGGCAACAAGGACACCTACTGGTCCGACATCGCCAAGAACGGGGTGCTCGCCAGCTACCGGTCCGGCGCGATGCCGCTCGAATCGCACGTCTCGCAGCGCCTGCTGACGACCTCGACGACCAACAACACCAAGTGGCAGCGCCCGGACTTCGACGCGCTCTACCACGAGGCGCAGTCCACAGTAGACGATGCCCGCCGAGGGCAGCTGTACTTCCAGATGCAGGACCAGCTGCACCGCGAGGGCGGCTTCCTGTGGTGGGGTGTGTCGGACTGGATCGTCGCATCGGGGCCGAACGTCGGCGGCGTCGACGACCGGGCCCCGGCCAACACGCTGGACTGGGCCCGTTACGACAAGGTGTGGCTGGCGTGACCCACTACGTCCTCCGGCGGATGCTGCTGGGCGTGGTGCAGGTCGTTCTGGTGATGGCCGCGGTGTTCTTCCTGACCGAAGCACTGCCGGGCGACGCGGCCGTCACGATCGCCGGGGACAACCCGGACCCGGCGATCATCGCGCTGCTGCGCGAACAGCTCGGTCTGAACGAGCCCGCGTGGCAGCGCCTCGGCGGGTGGCTGCTCGGCGCGCTGCACGGCGATTTCGGCCGGTCGCTGGTCGGGCCGCGGGCCGTGGCCGACATCATCGGCGCGGCGCTGGGTCCGACGCTTCTGCTGGCCGGGCTGACCCTCGTGCTGCTCGTGCCGCTGTCGGTGGCGCTGGGCATGCTCGCCGCGCACCGCGAAGGCAGCCGGATCGACCGGGTCGTCACCAGCGGCACGCTCGGCCTGTACTCGGCGCCGGAGTTCGCGATGGGCGTGCTGGTGGTGACCGTGTTCGCGGTGCAACTGGGCTGGTTCCCGCCCACCGCGGTCGGATCCGGCTCGCTGCTGGGCGATCCGGCGGTGCTGGTCCTGCCGGTCTTCGTGCTGCTGCTGCGCCCGATCTGCTCGCTGAGCAGGCTGGTGCGCGCGGGCATGATCGACGCGCAGCGGGCCGAGTACGTCCGCCACGTCCGCAGGCTCGGCATCTCGCCGGCCCGCGCCCGCTTCGCGCACGCGCTGCCCAACGCCATCGCTCCCGCGGTGCAGCAGCTGGCCCGGACCGCGGACTGGCTGATCGGCGGCGTGATCGTGATCGAGGCGATCTTCGTCATCCCCGGCCTGGGCACGACGCTGGTCGAGGCGGTCTCGGCGCGGGACCTGCCGGTGATCCAGGGCCTGGCGGTGGTGCTCGCCGGCACCACGGTGCTGGTCAACCTGGCGGCGGACATCGCGGCCCGCGGTCTGGCGCCGGCGTCGGAGGTGGGCCGGTGAACAAGTACCTGTTGCCCGCCGCGCTGGTGGGCGTGCCGGTCCTGCTGGCGCTGTTCGGGCCGCTGTTCGCCACCGGCGACACGGCCAAGGACGTGGCCTTCGCGCTCGGCGGCGGTCACTGGTTCGGCACCGACTTCGTCGGCCGGGACGTGTGGAACGAGGTGCTGCTGGGCGGCCGGTCGCTGGTGCTGACCGCCGCGACCGCGACGGCCTGCACCTACCTGCTGGCGGTCCCGCTGGGCCTGGCGGCGGGCATGACGAAGAGCCGCCTGCTCGACGAGGCGCTGATGCGGCCGCTGGACCTGGTGCTGGCGATCCCGTCGATGCTAATGCTGTTGCTGCTCGCCTCGATCGCCCCCGACGCCCCGTGGGTGCTGATCGGGATCGTCGCGTTGATCAACCTGCCGGACGTGGTGCGGATCAGCCGCGCGTCGGCGCTTTCGCTGGCCAGCGGGCCCGCGGTGGAGGCGATGCGCCTGCAGGGCGAGAGCCGGCTGCGCATCGGCGTCGGCTACGTGGCCCGCGCGATGCGCCGGACGCTCGCCGCGGACCTGGGCACCCGCTTCACCGGGGCGATCTACCTGGTCGCGTCGGCGAGCTTCCTGGGCGTCGGGATCTCGCCGGGCGCCAGCGACTGGGCGGCGATGGTCGACCGCAACCGGACCGGCCTGTTCATCCAGCCGTGGGCGGTGGCGCTGCCCGCACTGCTGATCGTGCTGCTGTCGGTGGGCGTGAACCTGGCGTTCGACCGGTGGCTGCGCGCTCGTTCGACCGCTCTGGAGGCACGTTGACCGTCGTGGAAGTCCGCAACCTCACCGTCGCCGCAGCCGGCCGGGAGATCGTCTCCGGGGTGTCGTTCGCCCTGGCGGCGGGCGAGGTGACCGCGCTGGTCGGCGAGTCCGGGAGCGGGAAGACCACCACGGCCCTGGCGCTGCTCGGCGAACGGCCCGCCGGGGCGAGCGTCACGGGCTCGGTGGAAGTCGCGGGTGTCGGGGTGGATGCCGATCATCCGCCGGAACCCGGCCTCGTCGGCTACATCCCGCAGCATCCGTCGGCGGCGCTGAACCCGGTTCGCCGCATCGGTTCGGTGCTGCACGAGATCGCGCGCCTGCACGTCCGCGCCGGCACCCGCGCGGAGCGCAGGCGGCTGGTGCGGGCGCGGGTGCTCGAAGCGCTCCGCCATGCGCAACTGCTGGACGGTGATGAGCTGCTGCGGCGGTACCCGCACCAGCTTTCCGGCGGGCAGCAGCAACGCGTCGTGCTGGCGCACGAGCTCGTCGGCCGCCCGCGCGTCGTGGTCGCCGACGAACCGACCACCGGCCAGGACGCGGTGACCCGCGCCCGGCTGGCCGGGGAGCTGAGAGCCGTTGCGGCGCAAGGAATCGCGGTCCTGTTGCTGACCCACGACCTGGACCTCGTGCGCGAGCTGGCGCACCGGGTGCTGGTCATGAACGGCGGCGGCATCGTCGAATCCGGCCCGCGACGGGAGGTCCTCGATTCTCCCCGGCACGACTACACGAAGCGCCTGATCGCCGCGCAACCCGGGCGCACCGCCGAGCCCGGCCGCCCTGGAGGAGGGCGACCGCTGGTGACCGTGAGCGCGGTGACCGCGGGCCACGGCCGGGTGGACACGCTGCGCGAGGTGGCGCTGGACATCCGCACGGGCGACAAGCTGGCGGTGGTGGGGCGCTCGGGCAGCGGCAAGACCACGCTCGCGCGCTGCATCGCGGGCCTGCACCCGCACCGCCTCGGCGAGATCCGCTTGGACGGCGATCTGCTGTCTCCCCGGCTCCGCAGGCGCACCCGGGACCAGCTCGCCCGGATCCAGTACGTGTTCCAGGACGTGCGGGCGTCGTTCAACGAGTTCGTCCCGGTCCTCGACCAGGTCGCCCGGACGGCCGAAAGGCTGCGCGGCGCAACGAGTTCGGCGGCGCGCGCCGAGGCGATCGAGGGACTCGCCCGCCTCGGCGTGCCGGAGTCCGGCGCGGCCCGGCTGCCGCGTTCCCTGTCGGGCGGCGAACTCCAGCGCGCGGCCCTGGTCCGCGCCCTGCTCAGCGGGCCGGAGCTGCTGATCTGCGACGAGATCACCTCGGGTCTCGACGCGCTGACCCGGGCCGAGCTGCTCGACCTGCTCAACGGGGTGCACCGGGACACGGGCACGGCGCTGGTGGTCATCACCCACGACCTGGCGGTGGCGACGAGCCTCGCCGACCGGCTCCTGATCATGCACGAGGGGGAGATCGCGGAGCAGGGCGAGACCGAGGCGGTCCTCGCGGCCCCGAAGCACGCGGCCACGAGGGAACTCCTCGACGCGGCGATGCGGAGCCGGGCGCCACTGGGTGGAGGTGTCCATTCGAGTGAACCCGCGAGTTCAGCGAGGGGTAGCATGTCGGCGTGAGCGGAGCGGGCACGACGGCGGCGTCGGGGCGCAGCGCCTCGCGCGGTCGCATCGACAAGCGCCAGGCGATCCTGGACGCGGCGATGCGGGTTTTCGCCCGCGAGGGATACGCGCAGGCCGGGGTGGACGCGATCGCTGCGGAGGCCGGCGTCGCCAAGCCCACCGTGTACAACCACTTCGGCGACAAGGAGAACCTGTTCCGGCAGGCGATCGCCGCCGACGCGGACCGGGCCCTCGCGCGGAACATGGAGGTCGTCGACCAGCTGCGCAGCGAGGGCGACCTGCGGCCGATGCTGGAAGAGGTCGGCTTCCGCCTGCTCCAGTGCCACTGCGACGACCGCTCCTGGGCGTTGCGCCGGTTGCTCTACGCCGAGCTGGGCAGGTTCCCCGACCTGATCGACATCGTCCGGGGCCGAGCGTCGGACCGCGTCACCGAAGCGCTCGCCGACCGGCTCGCCCGGCTCGCGCTGGCGGGTCGCCTGCGCACGTGCGACCCGGCCGAGGCCGCCGAGCAGTTCGCGGCGCTGCTGACCGGCCCGATGGAAGCGCGGGCCCGCCTGGGCACCCGCCAAGTGCCCGACGACGAGCTCCGGACCGTGGCGGCGGCCGCGGTCCGCACCTTCCTGCAGGCCTTCGCGCCGGAATCGGACTAGCCCCGCCGGGCTCAGGTCGCGTGGTCGCGCAGCTGCGTCGCCAGGTCCCGGATGTCGCGGGCGATGACGTCCCAGGCGTCGGTGGCGTGCAGGTCCGTCTGCTGGGTGGGGCCGTACTCCTGCGGCCGCGCCACGAACGCCGTCCGGAACCCGACGCTGCGGGCCGCCGCCAGGTCCTCGTTGTGCGCCGCGCACAGCATGACCCGGTTCGGCGGCAGGTCGAGCAGCCGGGCCGCGCCGAGGTAGGCGTTCGGGTCCGGCTTGTAGGCGCGGATCACGTCGGAGCCGATGATGACGTCCCAGGGCAGCCCGGCGTGCTTGGCCATGTTGGTCAGCAGCGCGAGGTGCCCGTTGGACAGCGGGCCGATGATGAAGTGCCGCTTGAGCTCGGCCAGCCCGGGCACGCTGTCGGGCCAGCCGTCGAGCCGGTGCCAGGCCCGGTTGAGCCACTCCAGGTCGGCCGGCTCGATCCGGTCGACGGGCAGGCCCATCTCCTCCGCCGTCGCGATCAGGTTCTCCCGGTGCAGCTCGTCGAGGTTGACGAACTCCCTGGTGCCGTTGCGGATGGGCTCCATCGAAGGCTGGTAGTGCGCCCGCCACCGGAGCGCGAACTCGGCCGCGTCGACCTCGACGCCGCACCGGAAGGCGATCGCCTCCACGGCGTCGGTCACGCCGGACCGCCAGTCGACCACGGTGCCGAAGGTGTCGAAGAGAACGGCGTCCACGATCCGCTGCGGAGCTGCGGCCATCGCTGGACCTCCCTTTGTCGGGTGGCGCTTCGGGGGCCGAGCCTAGCAAGGTGGCGGGGCAAAATGTAGATCAACTCGGTGAGGTCCGCTCAACAGCACGGTCAATCGGAAAATCCAATGTGGACGTTCCATCAGGTGGACGGGGAAGTGCCGGTCTGCTCGGCGAGCAGGTCGATGACGTCGGCGATGTCCTGCCGGCGGGCGTGCGCCAAGCGCTGGCGGTGGGCCCCGCTGCCGCGTCGCAGCAGCCGGTCGAGGGCGCCAGCCACCAACTGCGTGTCGCCGCTGGCGTCCAGCGCGGGCAGGGCCGTCTTGACCAGCTCGTCCAGCAGCGAGCGCGCGGGCACGAGTTCTCCGGTGCCGTCGAGCCCCTGGCCCTCCAGGCCGTCGTGGGCGGCGCGCCACAGCGCGAGGCGGAGTCGCTCGTCGGGCAGCTCCGGAGCGGGACGGTCTTCGGCGACGTCCTGCAGCGCCACTGCGGCCAGCGCGCGCACCAGGAGCGCCAGCAGCAGTGCTTCGTCCGCCGTGGCGGCCGCGTCCGCCACCCGGATCTCCAATGTGGACAGATGCGGCGCCGGCCGGACGAGCCAGTAGACCATGGCGTGGTCGAGCGCGGCGCCGCTGGCCAGCAGCAGGTCGACGGCGCGCTGGTAGGACGCCGGGTCTCGGTGCACCGGAGGTGGTCCGGCCGATGGCAGCCGGGACCAGACGATCGTCCGCCAGCTGGCGTGCCCGGTGTCCCGGCCGTCGCAGAACGGGGAGTTCGCGGTGAGCGCGAGCAGCGCGGGCAGGTGCGGGCGCAGGTGGTTGGACACGGCCAGGCTGGTGGCCAGGTCGGGCATGCCGACGTGGACGTGGCAACCGGTGGTGGCGTGCGAGTCCAGCAGCAGCCCGAACCGGTCGCCGATTTGCCGGTACCGGGGTTTGTCGGTGATCGGGACTGGATCGGGCATGCCGAGCGGGGAGTAGCCGGTGGAGACCATTCGGAGGTTGCGCCGGCCCGCCGCGGCGACGAGGCTGCGCCGGGCCGAGATCAGGTGGTCGTGCGCCTCGGCCGCGGTGCGGCACACGGGAGTGTTGGCCTCCAGCTGGAAACGGGCGAACTCCGCCGTGAAGTTGCTGGTGGCATCGCTTCCGGTCGCCGGGACCTCGCGCAGGACGTCGGCGGCTCGTGGCGTCGGCCGGCCGGTGCCGGGATCCAGGACCAGGAACTCCTCTTCGATCCCGAACGTTGGGTGCGGCGAGCCGCGATCCATCGAACGCCCCCTTCCGGCTCGGTGGTCCTCGCGAACCGGAGCCAGTTTCGGGCCCGCGGCTGGGTTTGTCACTCGCCCGGAAGTCGTTCGACGGCCCGGATTCACCCCTTCGGCGCCGAGCCATCAAGGTGGTTTCCGCCGTGACCGCGCGGCGCTGCAGCAGGTCACGGCGGTCCATTGTGGATGGTACCAGGCCGGCCCGGTGCGAGTCGGGGTTCAGCACCGGGCCGGGGACTTCTGGAGGTCCGGGGAGAGCTCGCCCGCCAGTCGATCTCCCCGTGGTCCGTCGATGATCGAAGTATGGAGAACCGGCCGCGCGCATTTCAAGCAATTCAAGCAATTCTCCGGATTTCCAACCCGAACGGCCCAGTTGATCACGTCGGTGCATCACCCGGTTCGGCTGTTTGAGTTGCGCGGCGGGCCGACGCTTGACCGAATGCTCGTATTGCACAGACGATGCATGAATCTTCTCGACGAGGAGGAGCACGTGAAGTTGACCTTCCAGGGAACGACGTCGCACGCCGGTACCTGCCCCACGCTGTACAGCACCGACCAGGGAACCTACGTCGTCCAGGGCTACAAGGTCACCGACCCCGAAGCACTCGCCGCGCTCCGCGAACGCGGGCTCCCCGACCACGAGACCGCGGTGGAGGTCCCGGCCGCGTTGCTCGACTTCGTGCCGAAGGCCGCACCGTGAGTTCCTGGGTGTTACCCGGCGCGGAGTTCGACGAACTCCTGCGCTCGTTCGAGCGCCGGGCGTGGCGGTGGGAATGCCAGGGCACCTACCGCCAGCCCGACGAAGCCGAACCCTGGCGTCGCTGGCGGGCGGGCGAGCCGGACGACCTGCGCTGGCTGCGGCCCTGGCTGGACCAGGTCGCGGCCGCGACCCGCGCGGGCCGGCTCGTCTCCCGGGTGCGCGTCTTCGGGGAACCGCCCACCGAGTACCAGCGCTGGCAGCTCGACGTCGGCCCGGCCAACATCGCCGCCGGCGAGGACATCCGGGTGCTACCCCAGGGCGAAGCGGCCGAGCTGGGCCTGCCGACCAGCGACTTCTGGCTCTTCGACGAGACCAGGGTCGCGTTGATGCACTACGAGGACCAGCGATTCGCTGGCACCGAGATCATCGCCAGCCCGCGGGAGGTGGACCGCTACCGGGCCTGGCGGGAGATCGCATGCGATCATGCGATTCCATTGATGGTTTACCTGCACGACCTGCCCCAGAGGAGCCGGTGACGGATTTCGACACACGCCGCCTGGCGTTCGGCGACGCATTGCGTCGGCTGCGCCTGGCGGCCGGGCTGTCCGGGAAACAGCTCGCCGAACTAGCCGGGTGGACGCCGTCCAAGGTCTCGCGGGTGGAGACGGCGAAGCAGTCCGTCTCCGACGCGGACGTGGTCGCCTACTGCCGGTTGACCGGTGCTGCCGACGATGCGGCGGCCGAACTGCGGCAGGAGCTGCGCGAGATCCGCATCGAGGCGGCGAGCTGGAAGCGCCAGCTGCGCACCGGGAATCGCGCCCGGCAGGAGTACGGCCGGCAGCTGGAGGACGGCGCCGAGCGCATCCGGCTGTTCGAGATCGCGCTGGTTCCCGGCCTGGTGCAGACCGCCGAGTACGCCCGGCACGTCTTCGAGGTCGTCGCTGACCTGCACCGGAGCTCGCGGGACATCGCCGAATCGGTCGAGCAGCGGATGGCCCGCCAGAGCGTCCTGTTCAGCCCGCGCACGTCCGTGGAGATCCTCTGCTCCGAAGCCGCGCTGCGGCATCCCATCGCCCCGCCGCAGGTGATGGTCGGCCAGCTCGACCGATTGCTGGCCCTGGCGGGCATGTCCACGACGCGGCTGGCGATCGTGCCGCTGGACGCGCAGCTGACCGTCGTTCCGCTGCACGGCTTCGTCATCATCGACGACCTCGTGCTGGTGGAGACGGTCAACACGGAGATGACCATCGCCGACCCCGACGACCTGGCGCGGTTCCACCGCGTCTTCGACGGCCTGCTGTCCGCTGCGCTGGAGGGCGCCGAGGTCCGCGCCTTGCTGCAGCGGCTCATCGCGCACTACGCGGCGGCCGATCAGCCGTGAGCACCGAGTAGGTCAGCAGGGACAGCAGGGCGAGAGCCGCCGTGATCCACGGCAGCGCGGTGGCGTCGCCCGCCAGATCGAGCGCCGTTCCGCCCAGGTAGGCGCCCGCCGCGAGGGCGACGTTCCAGACGGTGATGGTCAGCGACTGGGCCACGTCGGCGTCCCGCCCCGCGACCCTGGCCGCCGCGGCCGGGAACATCGTCGGCGCGCCGCCGAAAGCCAGGCCCCACAACGCTACCGAGGCGAACAGCACCACCGGCAGTGCCGCGGCCAATCCGATCAGCGCCACCGCGATGCCGATCACCAGTGCCGAGGAGAGGATCAGCAGGCGCAGCCGGCGGTCGATCAGCGCGCCGACGATCCAGATGCCCAGCACCGAGGCGACGCCGAAGACCAGCAGGACGGCGCTGAGCAGCTCCACCCGCCCGGCGGCGGCGAGCACCGGGCCGATGTAGGTGTAGAGGACGTTGTGCCCGAGGACCAGCGCGAACGTGGCGGCCAGCACGGCCGGGAAACCGCGGGTGGCAAGGACTTCCAGGGTGTTCGCGCGTTCCTGCGCCGGTTGTCCGGGCAGCGGCGGGACCTGCCAGAGCACCCAGCCGACCAGCGCCGCGGTGATGAGCGCCATGGCGCCGAAGGCGTACCGCCACCCGATCAGCTCCCCGAGCACCGTCCCGGCCGGGACCCCGATGGCGAACCCGATCGGCGTGCCCACCATCGCGATCGCCAGCGCCCGGCCGGCGCGTTCCGCCGGCACGATCCGCATCGCGTAGCCGGCGATCATCGCCCACATCACCCCGGACACCGCGCCCGCCAGCACCCGCGCCACCAGCGTCAACGGGTACCACGGCGAAATCGCGGTGACGCCGTTGACCACGGCGAACCCGAGGATCAGGCCGAGCAGCAGAGCGCGGCGCGGCAGCCGCCGGGTCAGCGCCGTCAGCGGCACCGAGGTGGCCGCGGTGCTGATCGCGTACACCGACACCAGCTGCCCCGCCTGCGACTCCGAGACCCGCAGATCGGCGCTGATCGGGAGCAGCACTCCGGCGGGCAGCGTCTCGGTCAGGCAGCCGATGAGCACCACGGTGGCGAACGCCGACAGGGCGCCGATCGGCAGTTTCGCGCTCGAACCCGCCGTGCGGGCCTCCACGTCCGAAGTCATGGCCCCACCCTGAAGACCTCACACAAGTGTGAGGTCAAGCGATCCGCCGGTGACGTGGCGCACACCGGATGCCGGGGATAATGGCCGCATGCGGATCGGTGAGCTGGCGGAGCGGACCGGGGTGTCGGTGCGGCTGTTGCGCTACTACGAGGAGCAGGACCTCATCCGGCCGGCCCGGGACGAGCTCGGGCACCGCGCCTACGGCGAGGGCTCGGTGGACCGGGTGCTGAAGATCCGCGGCCTGCTGGAGTCCGGGATCCCGACCCGGATCATCCGCGACATCCTGCCCTGCCTGGACAAGCCCGGCGCCATCCACATGCGCATCGTCGCCCCGGAGATGCTCGCGAACCTGGAGCGGGAGCGGGCGAACATCCAGCGGCGGATCGAGTCGCTGACCGCGAACCGCGACGCGATCGACGACTACCTGACCCAAGCCCGGCCGCGGGTCCGCACCGAGTAGTCCACTGTGGAAGTCAGGCGCCCCGTCGCGCGCTGATCCACAGCACCGGCCCGGTGCGGTGGGTGTGCACGACGTCCATCCCGGCGGCCCGCAGCGATTCCGCGACCTGCTCGGCGTCGAAGAACTTCAGGCCGGACCGGCCGCCGGTCAGCTTGGCCGCCTGGTGCAGCAGGCCGCCGCGCGGCGTCGGCACCATGACCGCCAGCCAGCCACCTGGCGCGAGCACCCGCGCCATGCCGCCGAGCACCTCGTGCGGCGCGGGGATCAGCTGCAGCGCCGCGAGGCTGGTGACCAGGTCGAACGTGCCGTCGGGGAATGGCAGCTCGCGCGCGTCGGCCCGGAGGAAACCGACGTTGTCGGCGGTTTCGGTGCGGGCGGCCCGCGTGAGCATCGGGCGGGAGACGTCGACGCCGATCGCGAGCCCGGCGGGCCCGACGGCGCGGCCCAGCTGCGAGGTGACGTTGCCCGGCCCGCAGCCGACGTCGAGCACCAGCCCGCCGGACGGCGGGCGCGCCTGGGTGGGCAGCCGGTACCACATCGGCAGCACCCGGCGGGTGAACGACTGAAGGTGGTCGTAGCAGGCGGAACCCGCGCCGGACTCCCAGAGCGACTGGATCGGGCCGGACGGTTTCGCCGCCTGGCCGCCGAGCAGGTCCAGGTATCCGCCGTCGAAGTCCGGGTTTTCGGGCGCGGGCGACAACAACGGCAGCACCCGCTCGAACACCGCGGGCGTGGTCTGGTCGGTCATGCGCACCTCTCACTGGTCGGCACGCCCAGCCTAGGGTCGCGGCGGCGCCGGTGGCCAGTGCCCGAACGGCGGAGGTCAGCGGTGTTCGGGGTTCTCGAAGTGGGGCCGGCAGCCCGCGTCCCACTCCGTGCGCTGGTTGCCGTAGGCGGGGAATCCGCCCGCGCGGTCGAGCATCGCCGCCACGTGCATGAGGTTGTAGGTCATGAACGTGGTGTTGCGGTTGGTGAAGTCGTTGTCCGGCCCGCCGGAGTTAGGGTCCAAATAGGACGGTCCGGGGCCGATCGAGCCGATCCAGCCCGCGTCGGCCTGCGGCGGGATGGTGTAGCCGAGGTGCTGGAGGCTGTAGAGGACGTCCATTGCGCAGTGCTTGACGCCGTCCTCGTTGCCGGTGATCAGGCAGCCGCCGGTGCGGCCGTAGTAGGCGTACTGGCCGGCGTCGTTGAGCAGCGACGAGCAGCCGTAGAGCCGTTCGATCACGTGTTTCATCACGGAACTGTTGTCGCCGAGCCAGATCGGCCCTGTCAGCACCAGGATGTTGGCGGCCAGCACGCGCTGGTAGAGCTGCGGCCATTCGTCGGTGGCCCAGCCGTGCTCGGTCATGTCCGGCCAGACGCCGACGGCGATGTCGTGGTCGATCGCCCGGATGGTGTCGACCTCGACGCCGTGGCGGCGCATGATGCCCGCGCTGAGCTCCAGCAGGCCTTCGGTGTTGCTGCGTTCCGGAGAGCGCTTGAGCGTGCAGTTGATGAACAGCGCCCGCAGGTTGTCGAAAACTGGTTCGGCCTCGGTCATCGCCCCTCGCCCCCCGGCAACGTCTCCGCGCGGCCAGTGCAGCACCGACCGCGAGGCCGGGCAACTCCGGTGGCCGCGCAGAATGTTGACGGCGGTAACATCGGGTGGGACGGCGGCGACCCGAGGAAGGGGCAGCGGTGGGGGACAGGCGGCGCGGTGTGCAGGACGCGGACATCCGCCTCGGCGCGGCGATCCGGTCCCGCCGCAAGGAGCTCGGGCGCACCCTGGTCCAGGTCGCCGCGGACACCGGGCTCTCGCACCCGTTCCTGAGCCAGGTCGAGCGCGGGCGGGCGCGGCCGTCGATGCGCTCGCTGTTCCTGATCGCCGAATCGCTGCGCACGACGCAGCAAGCGCTGCTGGCCGAGGCCGCCCCCTCGGCGGGCGGCGTCCGGTTGGAGCGCGGCGCCGGCCAGGTGGTGGACTCGGTACGGCTGCTCGACCACTTCGAGCAGGGCGCCGACGTGACCGAGATGGTGGTCAGCACCGAGGAGTTCGAGGAGTACTTCAGCCACGCCCGCCGCGAATTCGTCTACGTGGTCTCGGGCTCGCTGGAGGTGGAACTCCTGGAGGAGCCGGAGAAGCCGACCCTGCACGCGCTCGGCCCGCGCGACAGCATCGCCTACCCCGGCCACACCGGGCACCGCCACCGCCGCACCGGCCCGGAACCGGCCCTGGTGCTGATCGTCCACTCCGGACCGGCCTAGCCCCTCACCGGGTGTGGTGGAAGCCGCGGTAGCCGCCGGCGGCGATCTCCCGGCAGTGCTCCCGGTAGGTGCCGACGCCGCCGATGTAGGGCATGAAGACCCTCGGCTTGCCCGGCACGTTCGCCCCCATGTACCAGGACGCCGCGCGCGGGTAGAGGGTTTCGGCGGCGACCGCGTTCACGTGCTCGCCCCAGGTCCGCTCGGCGTCGGCGGCGGCCTCGCTGCGCGTGAACCCGTTGTTGCGCAGGTGTTCCAGGTGCTCGCCGATCCACTCCACGTGCTGCTCGATGGACACGATCATGTTGCTGAGCACCGAAGGGCTGCCGGGGCCGGTGATGGTGAACAGGTTCGGGAAGCCCGCGCTGGCCAGCCCCAGGTAGGTCCGCGGCCCTTCGGCCCACTTCTCCCGCAGGCGCAGGCCGCCGGCGCCCCGGATGTCGATGCGGTTCAGCGGCCCGGTCATCGCGTCGTAACCGGTGGCGAACACGATGACGTCGAATTCGAAGTCCCGGTCGCCGACCCGCAGCCCACCGGGCGTGATCGCCGAGATCGGCGTGCGCCGGATGTCGATCAGGGACACGTTGTCGCGGTTGTAGGTGGCGTAGTAGTCCGTGTCGACGCAGATCCGCTTGGTGCCGATGGGGTGATCGTGCGGGCAGAGCAGCTCGGCGGTCGCGGGATCGTCGACGATCTCCCGGATCTTGTCCCGCACGTAGTCCGCCGAGAGCTCGTTGGCCGCCGGATCGCGCAGGGTGTCGGGATACGTCGCGGTGAACGTCGTTCCGCCGATGCCCCAGCGCCGGTCGAGTTCGGCCTTGAACTCGGCGGCGGGCACCTCGGTGGCGTTGCGCTGCAACCGATCGGCGAGGATCCCGCTCTGCGTCATCCGCGCCTCGGCGCGCAGCCGCGCGTAGTCGGCCTTCACGCGGCGCTGTTCGTCCGGGCTCAACGGGTGGTTCTGGGCCGGGATGCTGAACTGCGCGGTCCGCTGGAACACGGTGACCTGCGCGGCCTGTGCGGCGATGACCGGGATCGCCTGGATCGCCGACGAGCCGGTGCCGATCACCCCGACCCGCTTGCCGGTGAAGTCCACTTCCTCGTGCGGCCAGCGGCCGGTGTGGTACGACTCGCCGCGGAACGTGCCGATGCCGGGGAAGTCGGGGGTCTGGGTGGCCGACAGACAGCCGACCGCGCTGATCAGGAACCGCGCGGTGATCTCGGCGTCGTCGGTTCGAACGGTCCACCGGCCGGTCTGCTCGTCGAAGGCGGCGGCCCGGACGTTGGTCTCGAAGGAGATGTCGCGCCGGAGGTCGAAGCGGTCGGCCACGTGCCGGGCGTAGCGCAGGATCTCCGGCTGCGACGGGTATCGCTCGGTCCACTGCCATTCCTGCTGCA
This sequence comes from Saccharopolyspora sp. NPDC045941, assembly GCF_056431445.1. Lineage (NCBI taxonomy): Bacteria > Bacillati > Actinomycetota > Actinomycetes > Pseudonocardiales > Pseudonocardiaceae > Saccharopolyspora > Saccharopolyspora sp. NPDC045941. The sequence continues at coordinate 16,405 of NZ_JBWKKU010000081.1, read as the reverse complement.
GCTCCTCGGAGAACGAGTAGCAGTAGTAGAGGCTTTCGATGTCGCAGCGGGCTCCCGGGTACCGGTTCCAGTACCAGGTTCCGCCGACGTCCGTGCCGCGCTCGTAGACGTGCGCGCGGAACCCCTTGTCGCGCAACGTCTTGAGCATGTACATGCCGGCGAAACCGGCGCCGATGATGATCGCGTCGTACCGCGGGTCGTGCTCGTTCATCCGGCTGCACACTCCCTCTTCGCGGGCTGGCTGGGCGGGTGGCCGCTCGGCAACTGATCGATCGCTCAGTCGAGCTTGCAACGCCGAACCCGGTGAAGGCAAGGCCGGATTCGGCCGGGTGCCGCCGTCCGGGATTCGTCAGAATGGCGTACGCGGGATGTCAATCCGGCCGCGACGGCGGGGTGCCGCGAGCCCCGGGGTGTCTAATGGCGGCATGAGGCATCCGCATTCGCAGGTCTTGCCAGGCGGTTTCGGATATCCGCTCGGGTTCGCCAGCGGGTTCGTCGTGACCGCGGCGTGCATCCCCGTCGGGGATGCGGCGCGTCCCGCGGCCGCGGCGATCGGGTTGGCGATCCTGGTCGCGGTCGTATCGGCGGTCACCACCGTGCCGGCCGCCGCTGCGACAACGGCTGTGTGCTGGGGTTTCTACGACACGTTCGCCATCGGCGTGCGCGGCGACCTGACCTTCGACCAGGCGGCCGCGGTCGGGCTGGGCGTGCTCGTCTGCGCGTGCGCGGTCGGGCTGGTCGCGGGCGCGGTCTCCCGGGCGAGGCGCCGCCACGCGACGCTGTCGGACGCGCCGTTCGTGCCGGCGCCGCGCCAAGGTTCGTCGCCGCTGTGGGAGAAGCTGAGCCACTAGCTCACTTCCGGGCCTTCGGGGCGTTCTCGGCGGTCTTCGCCGGGTTGCGCTCCGCGACCGGGGCGAGGATTTCCGCCATTTGCCGCAGCAGCCCGGTTTCGAGCCGGACGCCGGACGCCGCGACGTTCTCGGCGATCTGCTCGGGCCGGGAGGCGCCGATGATTGCCGCCGAGACGTTCGGGTTCTGCAGCACCCAGGCCACCGCGAGCTGCGCCGGCGACAGGCCCGCCTCGGCGGCCAGCGGTTCGAGCTGCCGCACGCGCTCCAGCACGTCGTCCCGGAGGAAGCGGGCGACGAAGGTCGCGCCGCCGTTGGAGTCGGTGGCGCGGGAACCCGCCGGCGGCGCGGACCCGGGCCGGTACTTGCCGGTGAGCACGCCCTGCGCGATGGGCGACCAGACGATCTGGCCGATGCCCAGCTCCGCCGAGGCCGGCACCACCTCGTCCTCGATCACCCGCCACAGCGCCGAGTACTGCGGCTGGTTGGCCACCAGCGGCACGTGCAGCTCGCGGGCCAGCGCGTGACCGGCGCGGATCTGCTCGGCGGTCCACTCCGACACGCCGATGTAGTGCGCCTTGCCGGCCCGGACCACGTCGGCGAGGGCCTCGATGGTCTCCTCCAGCGGGGTTTCCGGGTCGTAGCGGTGCGCCTGGTAGAGGTCGACGTGGTCGGTCTGCAGGCGGCGCAGCGAGGCGTCGATGGACTCCATGATGTGCTTGCGGCTGAGCCCCCGGTCGTTGCGGCCCGGCCCGGTGGGGAAGTAGACCTTGGTGAAGATCTCCAGCCCCTCGCGCCGCTCGCCCCGCAGCGTGCGGCCCAGGACGGCCTCGGCGCGGCCCTCGGCGTAGACGTCGGCGGTGTCGAAGGTGGTGATGCCGGCGTCCAGCGCGGCGCGGATGCACGCGGTCGCGGCGTCCTCGGCGACCTGGGACCCGTGGGTGATCCAGTTGCCGTAGGCGATCTCGCTGATGACCAGGCCGCTGCGGCCAAGATGGCGGAACTCCATGGCACCCCTCCGGAGGCGGACGACGGACTCGAACCTACCGGCCCGCCCCGGCGGCGCGCGGCGAAATTTTCCTTGCGCAACCGGCGAGTAACGAGCAATGTGTCCGACGCACGTTCTGGACGGGGCAGCGCCCCGGACGAGGTGCGGCCTGGCGGGACAACGGAGTCTTGCCAGGCGTCGGGGATTCGGAGCGGGCGCCGCGGGCGGCCGGTCCGGCGGGATCGAAGGGTTCGAATTGCGCCACCACCGGCAGCAGAGATCAGTTCGAAACGACCGGACGACGATCGGCTGGGACCGAGGCGGAACGACGCGCCTGCTGCTGCGGGCCGCGTGGCTGGAGCTGTACGCGATGCTGCTGCGCTGATGCCGGGTGCGGAGGCGTCGCCGCCCCCGCACCGTCAGGCGTCCTTGGTGACCACGCGCGCGACGGCCGCCGACAGGCCGATAAGCAGGTAGCACCCCGCGCGGAGCAGACCGGTGACCAGCGTGTCGCCGCTGATCGGGTCGCGCAGCACGTCCATCACCGCCGACCAGTCGGTGGTGATCAGCAGCGGCTGCAGCCAGTCCAGGGCCGGGATCGTGCCGAGCACCCCGAACACGATCAGACCGCCCATGGTGGCGGCCATGACCACCAGCGGGTGCTCGGTGAGCGACGAGATCGCCAGCGCGACCGCCCCCACCGCGGCCATCTGCACCGCGGACCACCCGGCGGCCAGCGCCACCCGGCCCAGCGCCGAGCCGATCGGCAACGTGGTCCCGGACAGGGTCACCATGCCGTCGCCGCCGACGATGACCAGCCCGGTGAGGACGCCGCTGGCGGCGATGACGGCCACCGCGAGCACCGCCATCACCAGCACGCCGACGGCCTTGACACCGACCAGCCGCACCCGCCCCACGGGCGCGAGCAGCAGGCCGCGCAGCGTGCCGTGCGCCGACTCGCCGGCCAGTGCGTCGGCCGCGACCATCGCCACGACCAGCGGCAGCAGCAGCGTCTGCGCGAGCACCAGGGCCGCGACCGGCAGCACCAGCCCGTTCCCGGCCACTGCGGCGAGGAGGGAACCACCGCCGCGGCCGCCCGGCCCGCCGGTGACGGCGATCGCGGTGCCGAGGAACACCGGGAGGCCCGCCAGCAGGACGAGCGCGAGCAGGTTGCGCGGCCTGCGCAGCACCCACCGCAGCTCGGCCAGCAGAACGCGCCCCAACGGCGCGGACGTCCGCCCCGCCGTCGCGGTTGCGTCGATCGCCGTCACAGCTCCTCCTCGGTCAGCCGGGCGAAAAGGTCCTCCAGGCCGGTCCGGGCCAGCCGCGCTTCGTGCACCGGAACACCGGCGTGGACGAGCATCGCGACGACCTCCGCGGACTCCACATCGGACAGATCGGCGCGGACCGCTCCGGCCTCCTCCCGCGCCTGCACGCCCTTGCCGGTCAGCGTCGCCACCGCGCCGGAAGCATCCGATGTGGACACCACGAGGTGCGGCGCGCCGGCCTCCAGCATGGCGGCGAGTTCGCCCTGCGCGACCAGCGAACCGCGGTGCAGCACCGCGACGTGCGTGCAGGTCGCCTCGATCTCGGCGAGCAGGTGCGAGGACACCAGCACCGTCGTGCCCGCCGCGTGCAGCTCCGCGATGATCCGGCGGATCTCGCGGGTGCCCGCCGGGTCCAGACCGTTGGTCGGCTCGTCGAGCACCACCAGCTCGCGCGGCACCAGCAACGCCGCCGCCAGGCCCAGCCGCTGCTTCATGCCCAGCGAGTAGCCCCGGTACCGGCGGCCTGCGGCCGGGCCCAAGCCGACGCGTTCCAGAGCCTGCTCGACCACTCCGCGGATCTCCGGGCCGCGCAGCGCCGGTTCCATCGCCGCGCAGCGCAGCAGGTTCTCCCGGCCGGACAGGAACGGGTGGAAGCCCGGTCCTTCGACCAGCGCGCCGACCCGCGGCAGCACCCGGCCGCTGTGCTCCGGCAACCGGTGGCCCAGCAGCTCGACCGTGCCGGACGTGGGGGCGGTGAGGCCCAGCAACATCCGGATCGTGGTGGTCTTGCCCGAACCGTTGGGGCCGAGCACGCCGACCACACCGCCGCGCGGGACCGCGAGGTCGACGCCCGCCACCGCGACGGTCCGGCCGTAGGTCTTGCGCAGGCCGGCGGTGCGCGCCGCGAGATCGCCCGCGGTGGGGGCGGTCGTCGCCGCCCCCACCGCTTCGACTGCGTTCGCCATCACGCCCCGCCGAGTGCGGCGGTGAGCACCTGCTCCGGCACCGCACCGGCCGCGACGCGGCCGTCGGAGGTGAGCAGGGCGTTGCCCGCCGCCGTGCCGATGATCCAGCCGTCGCCCCACGGCCCGCTGACCGGCTTGCCGACCTGCTCGGCGACCTGGCGCATGTCCTGGCCGCCCTGCTGCTTCTCCTGCTGCTGCGGCAGCTGGGTCACCACGACCAGGTCCCAGCCGTCGCCGACGACCTTGTGCTCGCTCTGCGGGTGCTCCGGGCGCTGCTGCGGCGCGTGTTCGGCCTTGCCGTCCGTCACCTCCGCGCCGGCGGGCGGGGTGAACCGGAACAGGGCCGGGTCCGGGGCGCTGAGGTCGATGTCGCTGAAGCCGACCTGGAAGGCCGGGTCGTTCGAACCGTTGGTGAGCACCGAGACCTCCAGCGGAATGCGCTTCTCCGCGTCCACCGCGACCCGCACCTCGCGCAGCAGGGTGCGCTCGGTCGGCTTCGGCGTGAGCACCAGCTCGTAGGCGTCGCGGCCGGCGACGCTGGCCGTGCCGTCCACCTTCACGTCGCTGGTCCGCCGGAGCTTGTCGATGATCTGGCGGGCCGCCGCGGCGGGATCGGCCGGACCCTGGTGCTCGGCGGACTCCGCCGCGTGTCCCGCCGAGCGGACCACCTTCTGCTCGGCCGAATCCCACTTCCACACTGTCGAGCCGTCGTCGACGACGGTCATCTCTCCGTTGTGCGAGGGCACCGAGACGCGGTCGCGGCCCTGGCCGTCGGCCCACACCTGGAACTTGCTGGTGCCGTCGGAAAGGAGCTCGGAGGCCTGGCCCGCGCCCGGGATCGCGGGCAGGCCGAGCGCGTTGTCCACCTCGACGGTGCCGGTCAGCGCCGGCGGGTTCGCCCGCATCACCGACTCCACCAGCTGCTCCGGCGCCACCGGGGGTAACGCCGGGGCGGCGCCGGCGCCGGCGGGCAGCGCGAGCGCGGTCAGGCCGAGCACGCCCACCGCGGCACCGGCGGTCGCCGCATAAGCCACGTTCTTCCGTTTCATGAGACTCCTTCTGTCGGGTCCTGGGTCAAGCGTGGCTGAAGGTCGCTGAGATAACGCTGAGAGCGGCCCACGGGCTGAGAACCGGCTCAGCAGGGTGGTGGTTCGCGGGCTGAGCTGAGATAGTTCATGCATTGATCAGTTTGCGACGGAGGATGCGATGGCCGCGGACGAGCTGGATTTCTGGTCCTTCGTCGAACTGGCGAACCACCGGCTGGCCACCGAGTACGGGTTCCGGCACCAGCTGGCCACCGAAGTGCTGCTGACGCTCAACCGGGCGTCCAACATCGTCACCTACGACCTGGAGGCGGCGGTGCACCGGCCGCGCGGCCGGTCCTGGTCGGGCTTCCGGCTGCTGTTCGTCACCTGGCTGGCCGGGCCGCTGGAGGCCAAGAAGGCCGCCGAGCTGACCGGGATGAGCCGTGCCGCGGTGTCGAACCTGACGAAGACGCTGGTCGCGGACGGGCTGCTGGACCGGGCGCCGGGCGAGCGCGACGGCCGATCCGTGCTGCTGTCGCTGACCGAGGACGGGCAGCGGGAGATGGTCGAGGTGTTCCGGGCGCAGAACGAGCGGGAACACGAGTGGGCGAGCGTGCTCACCGAGGCCGAGCAGCGCATCCTGATCATGCTGCTGGACAAGCTCATCACCAACCGCGACCAGTTCGACATCCGCGGCCGGAACTGATCCCTTCGGCTGTTGCGCCGCGCGGCAAGTAGTAAATACATTGATTAAATGCGCCGGGGCCGAAGGGTTCCTGGGCCGTTGCAAGGAGGCGAGGGCGATGGCGTACTACCGGCAGGCCGGTGAGGTGCCGCCGAAGCGGCACACCCAGCACCGCAGGCCCGACGGCGGCCTGTACTACGAGGAGCTGATGGGGGAGGAAGGCTTCTCCAGCGACTCGTCGCTGCTCTACCACCGCAACCTCCCGTCCGCGCTGGTCGACTCGACGGTGTGGGAACTGCCCGACCTGGGTACCGAGCCGAACCACCCGCTGCGGCCGCGGCACCTGAAGCTGCACGAGCTCTTCGGCGGCCAGGAGTGGAAGCGCCACGACGTGGTGACCGGCCGCCGGCTGGTCCTGGGCAACGCCGACGTGCGCATCTCCTACGTCGTCGCCGGTGAGGCTTCTCCGCTGTACCGCAACGGGATCGGCGACGAGTGCGTGTACATCGAGTCCGGCGAGGGCGTCGTCGAGACGGTGTTCGGCGCGCTGCCGTTCCGGCCGGGCGACTACGTGATCCTGCCGCGGGCGACCACGCACCGCTGGCTGCCGCAGGGCGACGAGCCGGTGCGCGCGTACTGCATCGAGGCCAACTCGCACATCACGCCGCCGCGCCGGTACCTGTCGAAGTTCGGCCAGCTGCTGGAGCACTCGCCGTACTGCGAACGCGACCTGCACGGCCCCACCGAGCCGGTCCTGGCCGACGGCACCGACGTCGAGGTCCTGGTCAAGCACCGCGGCAGCGCCGGCATCGTCGGCACCCGGTTCGTCTACCCGGAGCACCCGTTCGACGTGGTCGGCTGGGACGGCTGCCTGTACCCCTACACCTTCAACGTGTCCGACTTCGAGCCGATCACCGGCCGCGTGCACCAGCCGCCGCCGGTGCACCAGGTCTTCGAGGGCGACAACTTCGTGGTGTGCAACTTCGTGCCGCGCAAGGTCGACTACCACCCGCTGTCCATCCCGGTGCCGTACTACCACTCCAATGTGGACTCCGACGAGGTGATGTTCTACTGCGGCGGGGACTACGAGGCGCGCAAGGGTTCCGGGATCGGGCAGGGCTCGATCTCCCTGCACCCGGGCGGGCACTCGCACGGCCCGCAGCCGGGGGCCTACGAGCGCAGCATCGGGGTGGAGTACTTCGACGAGCTCGCGGTCATGGTCGACACGTTCCGCCCGCTGGAGCTCGGCGAGGGCGGCCGCGCGGCCGAAGATCCCGGCTACGCCTGGACCTGGGCGGGACGGGGGCCGAAGCAGTGACCATCCCGGATTTCGCGAAATCGCTGTGCGATGACGCCGCAGTGTTCCCACCCGGACTGGCGCCGCTGCCCGACGCCGTCGCCGCGCACGCCCGGCACACCGCGGCGCCGTACGCCGAGCTCGTCGGGCCGCTGGTGCTCGCCGCACCGGCGCTGGCGGAGCTCGCCGACCTGCTCGAATCCGGCGACCGGCTCGACCTCTCGGTCACCGCGCCCGCGGGGCCGGGGCAGCTCCGGGCCGTGTTCGACGCCGCCGGATCGCTGCCGGTCCGGTTGCGCGCCCTGGAGGTCGCGGTGCCCGCCGGGCAGGCTCCGGCGGAGTTCTTCGCCGAGCTCGACCGGGCCTGCGCGGCGGCCGAGGACGTGGCCGTCTTCGTCGAGGTGCCCCGCGACCAGCGGCGCCCGGAGGTCATCGCCGCGTGCGCCGCCACCCGGTACCAGGCCAAGTTCCGCACCGGCGGGGTGAAGGCCGAGCTGTACCCGGACGAGGCGGAACTGGCCGCCGCGATCCGGGCGGTCGTCGACGCGCGGGTGCCGTTCAAGGCCACCGCCGGATTGCACCACGCGATCCGCAACACCGATCCTGCAACCGGTTTCGAGCAGCACGGCTACCTGAACCTGCTGCTGGCGACCGATGCGGCGGTGGACTTCGCCGACGAGTCCGAGATCGCCGAGATCCTCGCCGAACGCGATGCGCGCAAGGTCGCCGAGCGCGTCGCGAACCTGGACGACGTGCGGGTCGCGGCCGCCCGCGAGCGGTTCGTGTCCTTCGGCACGTGCAGCATCATCGAGCCCTTGACCGAGCTGGTGGACCTGGGCCTGGTGCCCGCGGCGGTGCTCAGCGCAGAAGGAGTCGCCTCGTGACCGTGATCGACATCCCCGCCGGTTCGCCGTTCGGGCTCGACAACCTGCCCTACGGCGTGTTCTCCACCCCCGGCACCGAGCCGCGGGTCGGCGTCCGCGTCGGGGAGTCCGTTGTGGACCTCGCGATGGCACTGGGCGACGAGGTCTTCGCGCGGCCGAGCCTGAACGCGTTCATGGCGCAGGGCCACGAGCGCTGGGTGCAGGTGCGGCAGCGGATCACCGAGCTGGTGTCCGGGGACGTGCCGGATGCGGCCGTGCACCCGGTCGCCGACGTCACCACGCACCTGCCGATCGAGGTCGCAGACTACGTCGACTTCTACGCCTCGGAGCACCACGCGGCCAACCTCGGCCGGCTGTTCCGGCCGAACGCCGAGCCGCTGATGCCGAACTGGAAGCACCTGCCGGTCGGCTACCACGGGCGTAGTGGAACGGTCGTGGTGTCGGGCACCGACATCGTCCGCCCCAGCGGCCAGCGCAAGGCGCCGGACGAGGACGCCCCGACGTTCGGCCCGTGCCGCCGCCTGGACATCGAGGCGGAGCTCGGCTTCATCGTCGGCACCGGCTCCGACCTGGGCAGCACCGTGCCCGCCGCGGACTTCGCCACCCGCGTGTTCGGCGTCGTGCTGGTCAACGACTGGTCGGCCCGCGACATCCAGGCGTGGGAGTACGTGCCGCTGGGCCCGTTCCTCGGCAAGAGCTTCGCCACCTCGATCTCCGCGTGGGTGGTTCCGCTGCTCGCGCTGGAGGCCGCGCGCGTCCCGGTCCCGGACCAGGAGCCGAAACCCCTGCCGTACCTGCGGGAAACCGAGCCGTGGGGCCTGGACATCGACCTCGCGGTGTCCTGGAACGGGCACGAGGTCTCCCGCCCGCCGTACCGGGAGATGTACTGGTCCCCGGCCCAGATGCTGGCGCACCTGACGGTCAACGGGGCGACCAGCCGCACCGGCGACCTGTACGCGTCCGGCACGATCTCGGGCCCGGAGAAGGACCAGCGCGGCGCGTTCATCGAACTCACCTGGGGCGGCAAGGAACCCGTCGAGGTCGGCGCGGAGGAACGCACGTTCCTCCAGGACGGGGACGAGGTCACCATCACGGCCACGGCCCCGGGGCCGGGCGGCTCCCGGATCGGCTTCGGCGAGGTGGCGGGCCGGATCCTGGCCGTGAGCGGATGATCCGGAATACGCGTTTACGGGTATCCCGGGGTGTCCTAGGCTCGCAATCCGGGCTGACCGCCTGAGATCTCGTGACGAGCGGGCGCTTTCGGCTCAACAGGGCCGAAAGCGCCCGTTTCGTCTCAGTAGGTCAGGCCGTAGCCGTAGGGGAACAGGGGAGGCTGGCCGTCCCCGTCGTTGATCGGCTGCTGGTCCGCGCCGGCCATCCAGGTCATCGGCAGGGTTCCGGTCGGGTCGTGGTCGCCGAAGAGGACGTCGGCCACGCCGGCGCCTTCGGTGCCGGGCAGCCAGGCCGCCAGGAGCGCGTCCCAGTTCGGCAGGTCCGCCGCGACGTCCAGCGGGCGGCCCGACACGGTCACCACGATCACCGGCACCCCGGACTCCTGGAGCCGGGCCAGCGTCGCCCGGTCCTCCTCGTCCAGGCCCATGCCCTCCGGGCGGTCGCCTTCGCCTTCGGCGTAGGGGGTTTCGCCGACCACCGCGATCGCCGCCCGGTAGCTGCCGTCGATGCCGTTGCCGTCGCGGGCGTAGGCCACCTCGGTGCCGGGGGAGACGGCCTGCCGGATTCCCTGCAGGATCGTGGTCCCCGGCGTGATCGGGCCGCTGCCGCCCTGCCAGCTGATCGTCCAGCCGCCGCTCTGGTTGCCGATGTCGGCGGCGTTCTTGCCCGCGACGAAGATCTTGCCGCCATCCTTGGCCAGCGGCAGCACGTTCCCGTCGTTCTTCAGCAGCACCTGCGATTCGCGGACCGCCTCGCGGGCGAGTTCCCGGTGCTCCGCGCTGCCGACGGTTCCGGTGAGGCTGCGGTCGGTGAACGGCCGCTCGAACAGGCCGAGCTCGAACTTCTTGGTCAGGATGCGGCGGTTGGCGTCGTCGATGCGCTCCATCGGCACCCGGCCGGCCTCGACCTCGGCGCGCAGCAGGTCCATGAACTTCTGGTACTCGTGCGGCACCATGATCATGTCCAGCCCGGCGTTGACCGAATCGCGCACCTCGTCGGCGGTGAAGCCCTCCTGGCCATCGATCTTGTCGATGGCCTGCCAGTCCGACACGACGAAACCGGTGAAGCCCAGCTCGCCCTTGAGCACGTCGTTGATCAGGTAGTCGCCGGTGTGCATCTTGACGCCGTTCCAGCTGCTGTAGGAGATCATCACCGAGCCGACGCCGCGCTCGATCGCGGCCTGGAACGGTGGCAGGTGCACCGCGCGCAGCTCGGCCTCGTCGATCTCGGTGTCGCCCTGGTCGTCGCCGCCGGTCGTGCCGCCGTCGCCGACGTAGTGCTTGGCCGTGGCCAGCACGGACGCCGGTCCGTCCAGAGTGGACCCCTGCAGGCCGGTCACGGCGGAGGCCATGGCCGCGGGCCGCTCCGGGGTCTCGCCGAACGACTCGTAGGTGCGTCCCCAGCGGTCGTTGCGCGCCACGCACAGGCACGGCGCGAAGTTCCAGTCGATGCCGGTGCCGGCGACCTCCTCGGCGGTCGCCCGGCCGATGCGCTCGACCAGCTCCGGGTCGTTGGTGGCGCCGAGCCCGATGTTGTGCGGGAAGATCGTCGCGCCGTGCACGTTGTTGTGCCCGTGCACCGCGTCGACGCCGTAGATGATCGGAATGCCCAGCGGGGTGGCGATGGCCGCCCGCTGGTAGGCGTCGTACATGTCCGCCCAGGCTTCCGCGGTGTTCGGCGTCGGCGCCGATCCGCCGCCGCTGAGGATCGAGCCGATCCCGGCGGGCGCCGCGGTGCCCGGGTCGGCGGCCAGCCGCTCGGCCTGCGTCATTTGGCCTATCTTGTCCTGCAACGACATTCGCGCCATCAGGTCGTCCACCCGGTCGGCGACCGGGCGCGTCGCGTCGCGGTAGGCGGGCGGTGCCGCGGCCACGGCGGGGGTGACCGCGGCGGTGCAGGCCACCGCGGTGAGCGCCAGCGCGAGCCGCGAGCGGGTCGCGCCTAACCAACGGGTCATGCCGTTCTCCTCTGCGTTCGGAGGTCATCCGTGCGGGGTGGAACTGCGAAGCCGGCGGCCTGCGCGGGGCGCGGGCGCGCTCTGCCGTTGGGTGGTGAAGGACCGCGAGGAATATGTTGCAGGCGGCAACATACCATCGGATGCCGCCTCGGGGAGATGGGCTACATCGATCAAGTCTCGGTACTGCATCGATCAGGTCAACTTCTCCGCTCGTGGTGTTGTGTCATAAGTTGTTTGTCGCAACGTTTGGTTCTGCACGATTCCGTTCGGGAGTGGGGAAGGCTTCTCGATGGGGAGAACGCCCGCGGCGCTGATCGCGATGGCCTGCAGCATCGGGCTGTTGCTGGTGGCGTGCGGGAACAACAGGCTTCCGGAGCCGGACGCCGGCGCGGCCGCGCCGGGCACCGGTGGTCCGCGGGTCGGCGTGATCCTCCCGGATACCGCGACCTCCGCGCGCTGGGCGCACTTCGACCAGCCGATGCTGCAGGCGGCGCTGCGCCGGGAAGGCCTCACGCCGATCGTGCAGAACGCGCAGGGCGAGGCGCAGAAGTTCGCTCAGATCGCCGACGGCATGCTCAGCCAGCGCGTGCAGGTGCTGATCATCGCCGCGCCCAGCGGCGACGCCGGGGCCACCGTCGAGCTGAAGGCCGAACGGCTCGGCGTGCCGGTGATCGACTACGACCGGCTCAACGTCGGCGGCAGCGCCGACTACTACGTCAGCTTCGACCACGAGGAGGTCGGCGAACTGCAGGCCCGGGCGCTCGCGACGGCGATGCGCGACAAGCCCGGCGGCCAGGTCATCGAGATCGGCGGTGCCACGACCGACCACAACGCGACGCTGGTGCACCACGGCCAGTCCGCGGAGCTCGGCCCCCGGTACGCGGCGGGCGAGCTGAGGCTGGCGAGCAGCCGGTTCGTCGACGGTTGGGACAACCAGGCCGGCGGCCGGGTCTTCGAACAGCTGCTGACCGCCAACGGCGGGCGGGTCGACGGCGTCCTCGCGGCCAACGACGGGCTGGCCTCGGCGGTGATCACCGTGCTGCAGAAGTACGGCCTGGCGGGCGCGGTCCCGGTCACCGGGCAGGACATGACCGTCGACGGCCTGCGCGCGATCCTGCAGGGCTACCAGTCGTCCACGGTGTTCAAACCGATCCGCGACGAGGCGTCGGTGACGGCGGAGCTGGCGGCCGCGCTCGCCCGCGGCGACATCGCGGCCGCCGACGCGCTGGCCCACCAGCGAACGCCTGATCCGGTCGGCGGGCGCGAGGTGAAGTCGGTCCTGCTGCCGCCGCAGCTGATCACGCGCGACAACATCAAGTCGGTGCTCGGCCCGGCGGGCGTCCGGGCCGAGGAGATCTGCGGCGGCGAGCTGGCGGAATCGTGCCGTCAGCTCGGCATCGCCTGATGTCTTGGAGGGGAGGGCGAGTGCACGAGCCGATCCTGGCGCTGCGCCGGGTCGACAAGAGCTTCGGCCCGGTCCGCGCGCTGCGAGAGGTGGACTTCACCGTGCGCGCCGGCGAGGTCACCGCGCTGATCGGCGACAACGGCGCCGGGAAGTCCACATTGGTCAAATGCATCTCGGGAATGCACCGCATCGACGGCGGCGAGGTGCTCTTCGAGGGCCGCCCCGTGCAGATCCAGCGGCCCGGCGACGCCGCCGCGCTGGGCATCGAGGTGGTTTACCAGGACCTCGCGCTGTGCGACGACCTCGACGTCGTGCAGAACATGTTCCTCGGCCGCGAGCGGGGCCCGGCGATGCTGCTCGACGACACCGAGATGGAGCTGGCCGCGAGGCGCACCCTCCGCTCCCTGTCGGTGCGCACCGTCGGTTCGGTGCGCGCGAAGGCCGGCTCGCTCTCCGGCGGTCAGCGGCAGACCGTCGCCATCGCCAAGGCCGTGCTGTGGAACAGCAAGGTGGTGATCCTCGACGAACCCACCGCGGCGCTCGGCGTCGCGCAGACCCGGCAGGTCCTCGACCTCATCCGCCGCCTGGCCGACCAGGGTCTCGGCGTGGTGCTGATCAGCCACAACATGTCCGACGTGTTCGAGGTCGCCGACCGGATCGCCACCCTCTACCTGGGACGCATGGCCGCCGAACTGCCCGCCAGGGACCTGACCCACGGCCAGGTCGTCGAGCTGATGACCGCCGGCCGCTCCGGCGATCTAGGCATCGCCCGCCCGACAGCAGTGTGAGGTACGCGTTGGACTCGTTTCGCTTGGCGCAAGGGCGGGCCAAGCGGCTGCGCCGCTTCAAAGAAGATTCCGAGGGACGCCAATGACGAACAGCCCGACCGGCGCGGCCGAACCGGCGCTGCGCATCGCCGATTTCGGCATCGACACGACCTCTCGCGCCACCGGCGAGGCCCTGCGCGACTACGTCGGCAAGATCCGCCGCGGTGATCTCGGCGCGCTGCCCGCGCTGGTGATGCTGGCCGTGCTGCTGGTGCTGTTCGCCGCCCTGTCCGAGGACTTCCTGACCCTCAACAACCTGGCCAACCTGCTGCACCAGGGCGCCGGGCAGGCGATCATCGCGATGGGCATCGTCTACGTGCTGCTGATCGGCGAGATCGACCTGTCCGCCGGAACGGCCTCCGGCGTGGCGGCCTCGGTGCTCGCACTGCACTTCCAGCACGACGGGAACCTGCTCGGGGCGATGGGCGGCACGGTGTTCTACGCCTTCGTGCTGGGGCTCGCGGCCGCGGCGCTGCTGGCGCTGCTGCTGCGGATCTGGCTCGGTGCCGGGCTTTCCGCGCTGGCGCTGGTGCTTGTGGTCGCCGGGGTCGGCGCGAACCCGTGGCTGGAGATGCTGCTGGCGGTGTGCGTCGGCGCGGCGATCGGGTGCGTCACCGGGTTCGCGGTCTCGAAGGTCCGCATCCCGTCGTTCGTCGTGACGCTGGGGCTGTTCATCACCTGGTCCGGCGTGGTGCTCCAGCTGGTCGGGCCGGGCGGGACGATCTCGGTCCGGCAGAGCCCGGAGCTGTTCGCCGTCGCCAACGGCAGCCTCGGCGTGGCGGGCAGCTGGCTGCTGTTCCTGGTGGCCGGCGCCGGATACGCCGCCGTGGTGGCCCGCCGGCACCTGACCAGGCTCCGGCACGGGCTCGTTGCGCAGCCGACCGCGCTGGTAGTGGCCAAGGTCGGCGCCGTCCTCGGCTGCGGCGGCGTCGCGACGTACCTGCTGACGCTCAACCGCTCGCCGCACCCGGAGCTGGCGTCGATCCGCGGCGTGCCCTACGTGGTGCCGATCATCCTGGTGCTGCTGATCGCGGGCACGTACGTGCTGGACCGCACCCGCTTCGGCCGGCACCTGCGCGCCATCGGCAACAACCGGGACGCCGCGCACCGGGCCGGGGTGAACGTCGCCAAGATCCGGATGAGCGCGTTCATCATCTGCTCCTCGGTCGCGGCGCTGGGCGCCATCGTCTACACCTCGAAGGTCGGCTCGGTCGACGGCAGCGCGGGCAACGGCAACCTGGTGCTGTTCGCGGTCGGTGCGGCCGTCATCGGCGGCACGTCGCTGTTCGGCGGGAAAGGCCGGCTGCAGGACGCGGTCCTCGGCGGCGCGGTGCTCGCGACCGTCCAGAACGGCCTGAACCTGCTGGGCTTCGCCGCCGCGCCGGTGAACATCATCACCGGCCTGGTCCTGGTGGCCGCCGCCGGCGTGGACGCGTTGTCCCGGCGGCGTTCGACGGCGCAGCATGAAGGCTGAGCCGGGAAGCACGATGCGCAGCGCAAGCGTCCGCTGTGCTACAGCTTGTCCCGGATGGGAAGCCCGAAGCAGGCGGAGGAAGCGGCCGAGTTGACCACGACACCAACCGCGGGAGCGCGGCCCGACGAGGTGCGCCAGCACAATCGGGCGGTACTGCTGCGTCGGCTGCACACCGGTGGGCCCTGCACCAGGGCTGCGCTGGCCACCGAGATGGGGCTGAATCGCAGCACCATCAAGGCGCTGGTCGACGAGCTGGTCAGGGACGGGCTCGTGGTGGAGCGGGTGCCCGCCCAGCGCAGCGGCGCGGGCCGGCCGTCGCTGCTGGTGCTGCCGCAGCCGCACGCGGCGGTGACGCTGGCGGTGGACATCCGGGTCGAGCAGGTGGCGATGGCGCTGATCGGGCTCGGCGGCGAGATCCTCAACAGGTGCAGCTGGAGCCTGCGCCCGACCACCCGGAATCCGCGCGAGGTCTTCACCAAGATCGTCGACAACAGCGCGGTGCTCATCGAGGAGGCCGGCGTCGACGTCGTGGCGGTCGGCGCCTCGGCGCCCGGCGTGGTGCGCCGCGCGGACGGGATGGTGCGCGAGGCGCCGAACCTGCACTGGACCGAAGTGCCGCTCGGCGACTGGCTTTCCCAGGCGCTGGACGGCCGGCGGGTGGAGGTCGGCAACGACGCGGAGCTCAGCGCGCTCGCCGAACACCTCCGCGGGGCGGCGCGCGGCGCGACCGACGCGGTCTTCGTCGGGGCGGACGTCGGTGTCGGCGGCGGGGTGATCTCCGGTGGGATGCCGTTGCGCGGCAGCGGCGGCTACGTCGGCGAGCTCGGGCACATGGTGGTGCGGCCGGACGGGCACGAATGCTATTGCGGCAGCAGAGGATGCTGGGAGACCGAGGTGGGGGAGCGGGCCCTGAGCCGGGCGCTGGGCCTGCCGGAGGACTCGCCGCGCGGCGTGGTCGTCGCCGAGCTGCACGCCTTGGCGCAGCAACCGGACGAGGTGTTGCAGCGGCTCGGCGAGTTCGGCGAGTGGCTGGCCGTCGGACTGTGCAATGTGGTCAACCTGCTTTGCCCGCAGCTGGTGGTGCTCGGCGATCTGTTCACCTCGCTGCCGCGCACGCTGATCGACCACGTCGGCAAGCTGGTCACCGAGCGAAGCCTGGTCAGCCGCGCGATGGGCGGCACCAAGCTGGTCACGTCCTCGCTCGGCGCGGACGGCAAGCTGCTCGGCGCCGCCGAGCTGGCCTTCGAGCAGGTGCTGGCAAGCCGCTGAGCCGATCGGCGGAAACCGTTGCCCCGGTTGGGAAACGCGCAGATTGCGATGCGGTTACGCCCGGCGGTGACGACATCTCCCGGTGATAAGTTGCTGCGGACAACATATTGACCGGATCGACCTCGACCCGGCCGGGGACACCTTCGCGTCCTGCGTTCTCGGCGCGCCACTCCGACGCTCCTGCGAAAAGAGGGACCACTTTGTTCACTGGGAGATGGGCCAGCACCCAGGTGCTGGCCCAGGGCCAGCTGCTGGATGCCAACGCGGTGGATTTCGCGTTGTTGGCGTTGTACTTCGTTTTCGTGCTGGGTATCGGGTATCTGGCGCGGCGTGCGGTGTC
>NZ_JBWKKU010000080.1:0-39083 GCF_056431445.1 Saccharopolyspora sp. NPDC045941 | reverse complement strand
ATGCGCGTGGTGACTGACCACGATGCGATCGCGGTGGAGGACTTCCGCCCGAAATTTCTCGCGAAGACCACGATGGCCAGGAAAGCGGCTGATGCTGCGATCTCGGCCACGAAGAACGAACTGATCATGATGGGGCGCAAGCACGGCCGCCTGGTGGTGCTTGTCGATCCGAAGCACACGACGATGGACTGCGGGCAGTGCGGGGCGAGAACCAAGCACGCGCTGCCGCTGTCGGAACGAACCTATACCTGTACCGCGTGCGGACACGTCTGTCCGAGAGACAAGAACTCCGCGCGCGTGATGCTGGTCCGGGCTGGGCTGTACCCGGCTGGTGTTGAGGGCGGAAGACCTCCCGAGGCGCTGCCTCGGGAGGCTGCCTGAGCCAGGAATCCCCACTACGCCTGGAGACGAGGGACGAAGAATCCCCACCTTCAGACGGGGGGAGCAGTCAATTCCTCCCGCTCTGCCGTGGTCTTGTCCGGGAACCGCGGTGCGGTCAGCAGCAGAACGCTCGCGACGGCGAGAAGCCCCACGGACGCGATGAGTGCGACGTCGTAACCACCGGTCGCGCTGCGCAGCCACGAGATCAGCAACGGGCTTGCGCCGATCCCGACGACGAAGATCGCGTACAGCACGCCGAACAGGCGGCCGTAGCAGGTCAGGTCGTAGTAGCGGGCGGTGAGGTACCCCATGACGTCCACCTCGCCGCCCAGCGACAGGCCGAGGCCGATCGCGGCCACGACGGCGAGGTCGGGACCGCCGAGCAGCAGGGCGAGGAATCCGGCCGCGGCGACGGCGAGCACGATGGCGGCGACCTTCGGCGCGAAGAAGCGGTCGACGAGCAGGCCGACCACCAGCCGTCCGACGATCAGCGCCACGCCGACGAGGCTGGCCGTTCCCGCCGCGGACGCGGCCGGCACACCGGCGTCGCGCAACAGCGGGACCAAGTGCACCGACATGCCGCCGAGCGCGAGCGCGAGGAGGAGGAAAGTCACCGCGAGGCGGCCGAAAAGCGCGGTGCGCAGCAGCGGCGCGAGCCTCGGGGCGGCGGACACCTCCTTGCGGGCTGCCGCGCGAGCGAGCCCGCGCGAGCGCGGCATCAGCACGCCGACGACCACCGCGCCCACCAGCACCACGATCCCCAGGATGCGGTAGACACCGCGCCAGTCCTCCGCGATCTGCGCGCCGAGGATCTGCGGTGCGAGGAAGGCGACGAGCCCCGCACCGGCCAAGGCGATGCCGAGCGCGATTCCGCGAGCCCGGTCGAACCGCTCGTTGACCGCGCGGGTGAACGAGACCGGCGAAGAGGCCGCCGCCACCACGTACATCAGGGCCGACAGCAGCAGGAAGCTCGTGAAGGGCTGCCCTACCGCCGAGAGCGCCATGAAGATCCCGCCGAGCGCGGCTAGGGACAGCGCCGACGGGATCCGCACGCCGTAGCGGTCGACGACCAGACCGATCAGGGGCGACAGGATGATGTTGATGATGGAGCCGATGAACAGCACCGACGAGATCTGGCTGCGGCTCCAGCCGAACTCCGCCTCGAGCTCCGGGATGAACAACCCGAAGGTGTAGAACGGCAGCGACGCGATCCCGAGACCGATGCCGACCGTGGCGGCGGTCAACGGCCGCCAGCCGCGCAGGATCTCGGCACCGGGCCCGGCCACCTGCTCGCGGCCGAGCCTGCCCCCCGCTGTTTCACTCATTGATTCCTCCTGGCGACGTACTTCGACTTCCACCGCCAGGCCGGGCGGAAGTCCGCCGCCGGCGGGTCTTGAGCACTGCCGCCATCACACCTTCCGCGCCTGGGCGTCCCAGTACTCGTCGCGCAGCTCGCGCTTGAGCACCTTGCCGGCGGGCGACCGGGGCAGGCCGCGGACCAGGATCGACTTGGGCGCCTTCACCGGGCCGAGCCGCTCCTCGCAGGTCCGGATGATCGCCTCGACATCGATCTCCCGCCCCGGCTTCGGCTCGACGACCGCCGTGACCGCCTCACCCCACTCGTCGTCGGGCAAGCCGATCACGGCGCAGTCGTGGACCTCGGGGAAAGTGTGGATCACCGCCTCCACCTCCGAGGAGAACACGTTGAGCCCGCCGCGGGTGACGATCAGGTCCTTCTTGCGGTCGACGATGTAGATGTAGCCGTTCGCGTCGCGCAGGCCGATGTCGCCGGTGCCGTGCCAGCCGCCCGGCCGCCGGGTTTCGGCGGTCGCCTCCGGGTTCTCCCAGTAGCCGGGGAAAACCAGGTCGGACCGGACCGCGATCTCGCCGGTCCGCTCGGGCGGCAGGACGTTGCCGTCGTCGTCGATGATCTCGACGCGGGCGACGACCGTCGGCTTGCCGCAGGAGGCCAGCAGCCTGCGGTCGCCGTCCGGGGCCACGGCCCGTGCGGCGTCCTCGGCGGTGAGCACCGTGAGGGCCAGCGGCGCCTCGGACTGCGAGTAGAACTGGGTCATGACCGGCCCGAACACGTCCACGGCCTCGGCCATTCGCTCGGGGGCGACGGGCGATGCCGTCAGGAAGAAGTGGCGCAGCGAGGAGTAGTCGTGGTCGCGGACCGAGGGATGTGCCAGGAGCTCGTACAGGTTCGAGGGCGGCAGGAAGATGCGGGTCACCCGGTTGCGCTCGATCGAGGTCAGGATCTCCTCGGGCACCGTATCCCGGTGGATGATGACCGATCCCCCTGCGCCGATCGCCGGGAAGGCGAACGAACCGCCGGCGTGGGCCAGCGGCGTCGCGCAGATGTAGCGGGGCGGCTCGGGTTCGGCGGCGTGCGCGCTCACCGCGACGTACATCAGGTGCGCCTGCCGGTTGTTGATCGGCACGATCTTCGGTTTGCCGGTGGTGCCACCGGTCCTGATGAACAGCATGTTCTGGCTGGTATCCACCGGGAGCAGCGGCGCCGTCGCGCCTTCCGGTGCCATCCAGCTGGTCAGCTCCGGGTCGCCCTCGCGGCCGGGGCCGATCGAAACCGTCGTCCGCAGGGTGGGGACGCGCTCGATGAGCGTTGCGGCGAGATCGGCCTGAGAACCGTGGTAGATCAGCCGGGTGCACTTCGCGAGGTTGAGGAAGTCGACGAGGTCGTCCGCCGCGCTGGCCGCGTGCCCCGCCATCCAGATCCCGCCGGCGCGGATCACGCCGACCGCGCAGGCGAACGCGTACGCGTCGGGCGGGCTCAGTATGGACACGCGTTCGCCCTGCTCTAAGCCCTCGCCCAACAGCCCCACCGCGACCCGGTGGCTGACCGAGGTGAACTCCTCGTGCGTCATCAGCACGGTGCCGTCGGGATCGACCATGCACGGCGCCTGGGGGTTGATGCTGGAACCCCGGTCGAGGTAATCGATGAACATCATGACTGGAAGATCTCCATTGCTGCGAGATGTGCGCTGAGCGACGGTGTCGAGCCGGGCAGGCTCGGTCGCTCACCGATGAGACGTTCCGCCGGCGCGGATCGTTGCAATGACTTCGTCGACGCCGAGGTTTCCGTTCGCGCAATCGCGAAGCAGTGCCAGTACGCGCTCGTCGCGGTATTCGCGCCAAGGCCCGGCTTCTTCCGGCTCCTCCGCCGGGATCTGGTCGACGAGGGACGTCAGGACCTTGCTCCCGCCCAGCTCCTCGAAGGTCGACACGCCGGCTTTTCGCATGTACCGCACGCACTCCACCCATCGGACCGCGTGGGTTATCTGCTCCGCCAGCGTTTCCCGGATGGCTTTCGCGCCCGATCCGAAGGGCAGGCCGGTCACGTTGGAGACGACCGGCGTCCGGAGTTCACCGAAGTCGACCGTGTCCAGGAACGCCCGGAACTGCTCGGCGGCCGTCGCCATCCACGGCGAGTGGAAGGCCCCGCTGACCCGGAGCGGAACGAATCCCCGGACGCCGTCCACCTTTTCGAAGACCGGCTTGATCCGCTCCAGCCCTTCCTTGCTCCCGGACAGCACGTGCTGCTCGGGAGCGTTGCAGTTGGCGATGACGACGTCCGCGACGCCATGCGCTTCCAGCGTCTCCGCGATGGTTTCCCCGGACACGCCGACCACCGCCACCATCCCGCCGCCGTCGGCCTGGCCCATCAGCTCCGCACGACGCTTCACCAGCCGCAAGCCGGTTTCGAAGTCGAAGGCGCCTGCCGCGAAAAGCGCGTTGTACTCGCCGAGGCTGTGGCCTGCCAGGTAATCCGCAGGCGCCGCGCCCTGCCCGCGCGCCGTCAGGTAGTGCAGCGCGTTCACGACGTAGATCGCGGGCTGCGCGTACGTGGTTCCGCTCAGCTGCCGGTCGGGATTCTCCAAGCACAGCGCCTCGATCGAATACCCGAGCACCTCGTCGGCTTGCCGGCACAACTCCGGGAAGTGCTCGAACAGGCCCTTGCCCATTCCCTTCTTCTGCACTCCCTGACCCGGGAAGACGTAGGAACGCATCAGCTGACCTCGCATCGAGAATGAGGGTTTTCCAACCTCGTTTTGCATAGCGGTGCGGGTAGCGGAACCTCAGAGCTCCCCTGGTCTGTGGGTGCCCCTCCTGATGTATGTCCAATACACGGCGGAGGGGCCGTCCTCGCCGAGGGAACCCCGGAGGGGTGGGCACCGCGGACCCGCGGCGGTGCCGGTTGCGAGAGTGGGCTAAGCGCTTCGCGCTTGCGACAACTCGCACTGGCTGGGCGATCAAGCGTCGCGGCTGCGGTCGCAGCAGGATGAGAAAGGCTCATCAGGCGGCACCGCCTTCGACGTAGGTCTCCACGCACGCCTGCTCGATCGCGGCGAGCGGCCCGTCGTCGTGCAGGATGGTCATGTGGTTGGCCGCGTCGATGTCCACCACTCGCAGCGCCGGGAGCTCGCGCTCCCAGTCCTGCCGGTAGTTGACGTGGTCCAGGGAGAAGGTCTCGCCGGCCACTTGGAAGTACGGTTCGAGATCGCCGAGGAAGAGCCCCCTGCGGTTGCGGAAGTACGTGCAGTCCACGGCCGTCGGGTCCACCAGCGGCCGGACCTCGTACTCGGCGAGCCCGTAGGCGAGCTGCACCCCGATGTTGCGGAGGGTGAAGTCCGCGATCTGCTCGCGGCTCATGGACAGGCCCCGCTCGACGGCGAGATCGGCGAGCTGCCGCACGAGTTCCGCCTCGTCCACCGTGGCGTCGACCTCGTCCTGGTGGATCAGCAGTCGCGTCACCTCGGCGAGGTCCTTCACCCCGGCCGGCCAGAGCAACGAGTTCACCACCTGGATGGCCGCGCTCCGGGCCGTCGCGGACCCGCTGGCGTTCGACTTCGCCAGGCCGGTGCCGTCCGGCGAGTCCACCATGATCAGCGAGTTCACCTCCTGTCCCTGCTGCTGGAGCAGGCGGGTGATCTCGTAGGAGACGATTCCGCCCAGGCAGAACCCGCCGACGTCGTAGGGCCCCTCGGGCTGCACCGCGCGGATGATCTCGGTGTAGTACTCGGCCATCTTCGGAATGCCTTCGACGGGCGCGTGTTCCGTCATGAAGCCACGGGCCTGGATTCCGTAGAACGGGCGGTCGATCTTCGCGGCGATCGTGCGGTACGTCTCGACGCTGGCCAACGCGCCGTGGATCCAGAACACCGGCCTGCCCTCGGTCACGCCGTTCAGGTGCACGAGCTCCGGGAACTGCGGGCCCTCGGGCAGGCTGCCGTCCGCGGCCACCGTCGACAGCCGCGCGACCACGTCGTCCAGGGTGTCGTTCGGCTGCAGCCAATCCGGCTGGAACGCCGGGAACGCGCCGCGGAGGCGGCTCAGCACCGCCACCAGGAGCAGCGAGTTGAGACCGTAGTCGGCCAGCGCCTTCGAGCCGTCGACCTCGTGCTTTTCGAGGCCCAGCACCGAGGCCACGAGACCGGTGACGAAGTCCTCCGGTCCCACCGCGCCGACGTGTTCACCGACGGCCGACGGTGCGGGGACCGACCGGCCTGGGGGCTGCATGTCGAAGCACATCCGCCGTTCGAACGGGTAGCCCGGCAGCGGAATCCTCCGGCGTCGCGCCCCCTGGTGCAGCAGGCTCCAATCCACGGACGCGCCCGCCACCCAGCGATCGGCCAGGAGATCCATGCGCCGCTGCGCCACGAGGGAACGGAGGAACTCGTCGGTGTCGGCGGACGAGTCGACGATGCCGCGGTCGCGCTGCGCACCGTCGGCGACGGCCACCCGCGCGCGCATCTCCGGGTCGTCGTCGAGCCAGCCGCGGAGCACCGCGGCCGCCTCTTCAGCGGTGGCCGCGATCAGCGCCAGCCTGCAGTCCATCGCCTCGCGCCCGACCTGCAGGGTGTATGCGACGTCCGCCCAATTCTCCGGGCCCACGTTCGTCGACCAGTCGACGAACTGCTTCGCCCGTTCGCGAAGGGCGTTCCCGGTCTTGGCCGAGAGCACGAGGATTTGCGGCGAAAGCGCGCTCTCCTGCGCGTCATCGCCGTGGACGGGCAGGTGCTGTTCGAGCACCGCGTGCGCGTTCACGCCCCCGATCCCGAAGCTGTTGATGCTCGCACGACGCGGCAGCGCACGGCCGTCGTCGCCGGTGCGGACGGGCCACGGGACGGTCTCGGCGGCCACCCGGAGCCGAGATCCCGCCAGGGAGATGTTCTCGTGCAGATTCCCGAAGCCGGGAATCGCCGGGACCACGCCGCGCCGCACTGCCTGGACCGTTTTCACCAGCGCTGCCAGACCCGAGAACACCTCGGTGTGCCCGATGGACGGCTTCACGCTGCCGAGGTAGATGGCGGAGTCTTCGCCGTCCGGCGCCGCGGTGTCGCCTCCCAGGCTCGCGCGGAGCGCCGCGATCTCCGCGCTGTCCGCCAGCATCGAGCTCATGCCGTGGGCTTCGACGTAGGAGACGGTGCCGGGGTCGATACCCGCGTCGGCGTAGGCGCCTGCGATGGCGGATTTCATGCCGCGGACGTTCGGCGCCGTGAACGAAACACCCTTGCCGCCGTGGGCGACGCCGGTGCCGCGCACAACGCCGTAGATGGTGTCACCGTCGTCGATCGCCCTGCTGAGCGGCTTGATCAGGACGGCGCCGGCACCTTCGCTGCGCACGGTGCCGTCGGCGTCCTGCTGGAACGGGCGCACGTCCCCGCTGGGGCTGAGCATCCCCGCCGCCCGCATTCCGGCGAAGCGGGCCGGCGACATGATCAGGTTCACGCCGCCGACGAGGGCCTGGTCGCACTCCCCGTCGCGGATGGACCGGATGGCGCGGTGCAGGGCCACGAGCGACGACGAGCACGTCGTGTCGCACTGCTCGCTCGGACCGTGCAGGTCGAACACGTAGGAAATGCGATTGGGGATCAGCGCGGGCGCCGGCGAGCTCATCAGGCTCGGCCCGCCGTCGGCGTCCGGCGCTCCGGGCTCGTACTCGCTGGCGGTGGCGGCGACGAAGACCCCCGTGGGCCGCGCCCGCAGCTCCGCGGGCTGATAACCCGCGTCCTCGATGGCGTTCCACGCCGCCATCAACATCAAGCGGAGCTCGGGAGTCACCTGCCGCGCCTCGGTCATCGACATGCCGAAGAAGAGCGGGTCGAATTCGTGGATCTCGTCCATGAACCCGCCCCGGATCGCGGCCACCTCCACGCCGTCGCCCTGGAGCGCCCAGTCCGCACGCCGCATCGGCGGGCTGGTGATGCAGCGTTCGCCCTGTTCGACGACTCGCCAGAACTCCTCGATGTCGTCGGCCCGGGGGAACCGCGCGGACATCCCCACGATGGCCATCCCCTCGGGCTCGGCCTCCTCCCCGATCGGCACCGCGCCAGCAGGTGCGCTCACTTCCGGGGGAGCGCCCCCGCTGGGGCCGGGGGTTTCGGACTGGAGCGGGGCTTGGATCTCGGAGGCGAATTCGGTGACGATGAACTCGCTGAGATCCGCTACGGTCCCGTGCTCGAAGAGCACCGTGATGTCCAGGTCGATGTCGAGCTGCTCACCGACGGCACGGGCCACGTTCACGGCGAAGATGGAATCGAGGCCGTAGTTCGAGAACGGCTCGTCATGCGCGATGCGGGAGCGATCGATGCGCAGCGATTCCGCGAGCACGTCGAGCACTGTTCCCGCAACGTGGTCGAGCAGGCGATCCATGGGCGCGGACCCACCGCTCAGGCTCACCGCGGCCGGGCTTTCGCGCACCGGCGCCCTCTCAACCGGCTCCGGCGCTTGATCCGGCGCGGATTCGCGCGCCGCTGTGCTCGCCTGCCGCACGACCCCGTCGCTCTCGGCCACGATGATCTGCTGACCGAGATCCGTGGCTTCCCGCAACGGCAGGGTGACCGGCCCGTACCCCTCCTCGGCGAGGACGCGCTGCCAGCCTTCGACCGACAGGAGGGGGCTGCCCGGAATGCGCGACTCCGCGTCGTCGTAGAGCCACCACCCTTCGAGCAGACCGAAGGTGAACGCGTTGAGGAAGTTGTTCGCGGTCACTTCGTTGAGCAGCAGGATTCCGCCCCTTTTCAAGGGCGCCTTGGCGTTTCGCAGCGTGTTCCGGATGTTCCGGGTGGCGTGCAGCACGTTGGCGGCGATGACCACGTCGTACTCGCCGACGGCAATTCCCTGCTCTGCCACCGCGTTCTCGATGTCCAGAATGCCGTAGGCCAGGAACGGGCTGGTCGGCCCGTAGGACCGCTCGGCGTGTTCCAGGAACGCCCGGGAGAGATCCGTGTACCGGTACTCCCGCACCGCCAGGCCCTCGGCCCGGATGGCGTCCAGGACGATGGCGCTCGTCGCACCGGTGCCCGCGCCGATCTCCAGGATCCGCGGCTCGAAACCGGGCTCGGCATCGGCCCGGCGCCGCAGGTGGGCGACCAGCTTGGCGGCCAGCGCCGTGCTGAAGTAGATCGATGCCGGGTTGGACTTGTACGCGTTCTCGACCAGTTCCACCGACCCGCCCGGGAACATGACCTCCGTGGCGCGCCGCTTCCCGGTGAGGATGTCGGGCAGGACCCGGAGCGTCGTCTCCACCAGCAGATGGGTGGCGGCCAGGTCGGGATTCCCCTGCCAGTGCGGCTTTTCCGCGTCCCACTCGCGCCACAGCTCATCGAGCGGCCGGTGCCCCCGGGCTTCGCCGACCAGGATGCTGTCGTCCCGGCGTTCGAGGTAGCCCTCGACCTCGAAGACGCGAACGCACTCGGCGAACCACAAGTCGTACACCGGCAGCAGACCGGCCGCTTCCCGCGCCGCACCCAACGTCTGCTCGGATCGGCTGAACGCCCCGAGAACACGCAGGTGAGACCACAGGAAGTCGCACAGCAGCCGTTTCATGATCGGTCCCTCCGAAATTGCGCGATCAGATCACGAGCGCGTTCAGTTCCTTGGTTCGTGCACGCAGCCGCTCCAGATCGGCGAACGCATCTCGCAGCTCCCGGTGGTCGGAGTGGACCGCGGCCAACGACGGCGAAGGCTCGTCCCAGCGGAGGACGACTTCGTCGTCTCCCACGGTGATTCCCCGGGTGTTCAAGGCCGGGCTGAACTTCATCAGGGTCAGCTGGTCCACCGGTCCCGCGCACAGCAGCTCGATCGCCGCCATGAGCTCGCTCGCCTGGATGAGCGGAACGCCGGCGCCCACCACCGCCGCGCGGTCGTTCTCCGCCACCGCGTTGTTGAAGCAGTAACCGAGGTTGATCACCTTGGCGGCGCATCCGTAGCGGCGTTCCACCGCGTGCGCGAAGGAATCCACGAACGTGCAGGCGGCGGCGTAGTTCGCCTGCTTGATGGCTTTGAGGTACGAGTTGATGGACGAGAGGAAGAGCGCGAGCTCCAGCGAGTCGCCGCCGAACACGTCCAGCAGCCGCACGCTCGCGTCGACCTTGCCCCGGAGCACGTCGTGGAATTCCGCCTCGGTCATCTTGGCCAGGCTCGCACCCGAGAAGACCAGTCCGGAGTGGATGACGCCGTGCACGCTCCCGAAACGCCGTTCGATCTCGTCCCGCGCCTGCCGGAGGGACTCGGTGCTGGTGGCATCGGCCTGCAGGTAAAGCGGTGCGGGTCCGCCGGGTCCCGCTGCTGCGGCGACGGCGGCGTCGATGCGCGCGTCCCGCGGGCTTCGCCCGAGCCACACCACCTGCGCGCCGTACTGGCGGATCAAGTGCTCGCTGATGGCCGTTCCCAGTCCACCGGCCCCGCCGACGATGACGTAGGTACCGCCTTCCCGCAGCCGAGATGACGTCGGCGAACTGGAGCGAACGGGCGTCAGGTGCTGCCGGAACCACGTGCTGCTCCGGCGAATCCGCATGTTGCCGTCCGGATCGGTGGGCAGGCTCAGCACGGCGGACAACGACGCGGTGTCGTACGCGTCCACGTCCACCACCCGCATCTTCCAGTTCGGGTACTCCTTCGCCACCGAGCCGGCCAGGCCCGCGACGCCGGCGTTGGTCGGATCGATCGGCTCGGCCTCGTGCGCCTGGTGCGCGCGGTTCGTGATCACGGTCCACCCCAGGGAGCGGTTGCCGTAGCCGGCCCCGAGCAGCGCTTTCACCGTGCGGAAGACCTGCAGCGTGCCGGCGGATTGGCCGTCGACGATGCCCTCACCGGATGCCGCCTCCGAGTACTCGGGTGCCACCCAGATCAGGTGGTCGAGCGCGGGAGCGGACCGAACGGCGGTTTCGATGTCGTGCTGCGAACCGTTCGGTGGGACTGCCAGCACGTGCGCCGACGGGTACCTCGCGACCAGGACGTCGCGCGCGTCCTGCGTCGCCGCGATGATGCCGACCGATTCGGCGGTCCGCGGCCAGGTCTCGGTCTCGACCTCGCGGGCCGGGGCCCACGTGGGGAGCAGTGCGACAGCCTCCGACTTGCCCGCCTCGTCAGGGGCGGTCGTGCGCGCGGTGCGGCGGCCCGTGATCCCCCGGAGGGCGAGGCACACCTTGCCGCGATCGTCGGCCAGGTCGATGTCGATTCGTCCGGCGTCCCGGGCGTCGTCGCTCCAGCGGACCCAGGCCCACATCTTCTCGGAGCACGGCGCGAAGATCTCCGCCTTCTTGATGGAGAAGACCAACCCGACGTCGCGCTGCTCGTCGCCGGATCCGACGAGCAGCCTCATGCACTGCATCGCCGAATCCACCAGCGCCGGGTGCAGCGCGAAGCTGCGCGCGGTGTCCAGCACCACGTCCGGCAGGTTCAGCTCCGCGAGCACCGCCCCTTCGGCCTCGTACACCGCGCCGCGGCCCTGGAACGCCGGGCCGTAGTCGATCCCGAGCTCCCGGTACTCCGCGTAGAAGCGTTCGGGTCCGGTCGCGGTACGCCGGAAGTCCCGGAGCATCGCGGACAGGTCGATCACCGGCTGCGCCGACCGATCGGGGTGCGAAATCCCGCCCTGGCAATGAATCACCGACTCACCGCCGGCGTTCGCTGCCGCGGAATGCACCTCGAAGCGGGTCCCGCTGCCCTCCGGGCGAAGCTCCACCTGCAGCGCGCGTGGCCCCTCCGCCACGCCGAGGGGGCGCAGGAAGGCGATGTCGTGCAAGCAAACGGCGTCCCCGTCCGAGGCACCGGCGCTTTGCCGGGCGGCCGCGTAAGCCCACTGCAGGTACATCGCTCCCGGCACGATGGCGGTTCCCTGCACCCGGTGATCGCGCAGGTAGAACTCGTCACCGGTGAGCGTCGTGCTGTCCGGCCGGCGGTCGCGGCTCGGCGATATGCCGCTCAGCAGCACGCCATTGGGCGATACATCGCTCGGCAATTCGTACTGGTTCCGGTCGAAGGGATAGACCGGCAACGGCACACGCCCGTAGCGCCCGTCCCGGAACAACTCGCCGAAATCGGGTGTCCGTCCGTCGAGGAATTCCGCGGCGAGGACGTGCGGCCGCCCGGCCTCGGTTCCGGGGGAATCGCCTTCGCCGGAAAGCCAAGCGGTGAGCGCGCGTTCCAGCTCGGCCACATCGTCGACCACGCGGGCCCACCGGTGCTGGAAGTGCGTCCGCCCGAGCAGGAGCGTGTAGCTCACATCGCCGAGATCCAGATCCCGGCGCTCCCGGCATGCACGCGCGAGATCGGCCACCTGCTGGCGCAGGGCCTCCCCCGTTCGCGCCGACAGCGCGATCAGCCGGGGGCCTCCCGACCTTGCCGCAATTTCCATTGAAATCGGACCTTCGATTTCAATGGAAATTGCGGACCTGCTCCGCCGGGGCGATGCCGGCGCCTCCTCGATGACGACGTGGGCGTTCGTCCCGCTGGCACCGAGCGACGTGATCGCAGCGCGCCGCTTGCCGCCTTGCGGGACGACCCACTCCCTCGGCTCCGCGTGCACGTAGAAAGGGCTGCCCTCCAGCGCGATGCCGGGATTGGTCGTCCGGTAGTGCAGGAGCCCGGGCATCGTCTCGTGCTTCATGGCCAGGAGCGTCTTGATGATCCCGATCACGCCGGCCGCGGCTTGGGCGTGGCCGATGTTGGCCTTGCTCGACCCCAGCGAGCAGAAGTGCTCCTCGCTCGTGTGGGCCCGGAACGCCCGTACGAGCGCGTTGAACTCCACCGGGTCGCCGAGCTTCGTCCCGGTGCCGTGCGCCTCGACCAGTTGTATCCCCTCGGGGTCGATCTCGAAGTCCCGGTAGATCTGCCCGATCAACTTCTCCTGGGAATTCCCGTTCGGCGCGGTGATCCCGTTGGTCGTGCCGTCCTGGTTGATGCCGATCCCGCGGACCACGCCGTAGATGTGGTCCCCGTCGGCCTCGGCATCCGAAAGCCGCTTCAGGACCAGCGCTCCGACGCCTTCGGCGGGGACGAATCCGTCGGCGGCCTGGTCGAACGTGTGGCACCTTCCGGTCGGGGACAGCATCCCGGCGCGCGATCCCGCGATGTAGAGCCGGGGCGAGCACTGGACGAAGACACCGCCGGCGATCGCCAGATCGGCCTCACCCGCCCACAACCCCTGGCACGCCAGGTACATGGACACCAGCGAGCTGGAGCACGCGGTGTCGACGGCCATCGCCGGTCCGTGCAGGTCCAGGTAGTAGGCCATCCTGGAGGGCACCAGCGAGCTCATGTTGCCCCAGAACGCCTGCGCCGGGTAATCGGACGACGTCGTCAGGTCGAAGTAGTCACCGGCGCCGCAACCGACGTAGATCCCGCAACGATCGCGGTCGAGCGACTCGCCCGCATGGCCCGCGTCCTCGAGCGCCTTCCACGCCTCCTGGAGGAACAACCGCTGCTGCGGCTCCATGTAGGAGGCTTCCACCCCGGAAATCCCGAAGAACAGCGGATCGAACTCGTAGATGCCGTCCATGAATCCGCCGTCCGCGCACCGGCTCCGGAGGGACGACAGGTCCCAGCGGGAGGCAGGGGTCACCGGATCGCGGCCCTCGACCAGCTGGCGCCAGAACTCATCGACGTTCCGCGCACCCGGGAACCGGCCGCTCATGCCGACGATGGCAATGGGATCGCTGCCCCGAGGCGCCTCGGCGGTGCGTGGCGCCTCGGTGACGCGTGGCGCCTCGATGGTCCGTGGCGCCTCGACGCGCGCAGGTTCGACCGGAGCGGGGATCGGGCTCGTCTCCGGTTCCTCGTCGGCTCTGATCGCGTCGCCGTGCTCCGCCAGAACGAATCTCACCAGCCGCCGGATGGAGGGATTGTCGAACAGGACGCTGGGATCCAGGTCGGTGCCCAGCGATTCGTTGAGCTGCTGCACCAGGTTGACGCCCGTGAGCGAGTCCAGCCCGTAGTCGGCGAACGGTTTGTCGTCCTCCAGTTCTTCCCTGCGGAGCTTCAACGAAGCCATCAGGCTCCGGACGAGGGCCTCTTCGACGTGCGTTTCGAGCGAGACTTCCCGATCGACCTTCCTCGGGGCGGGAAGCGACGCCGGCGCGCCAACCCGCGCCACCACGGTCTGCAGCCCCAACGACCGGGCCCGCTCGGCCGGGAAGTGCACCGCGTCGAATCCCTTGTCGCGGAGCACGTCTCGCCACGAGGCCGACGACAGCGCAGGGCCACCATCGATGCGCCAGCTGTCCGTGTAGCGCCACCAGCCATCGAGGAACCCGAAGGTCAGGTGCGACCACAGCTCGTTCTCGGCGAGCTCGTTGAGCAGGAGAACGCCACCAGGGCGGAGCAGCGCCCGGGCGTGCTCGACGGATTCCACGACGTCCTTGGTCGCGTGCAGCACGTTGTTGGCGATGACGATGTCGTAGTGCCCCGCCGCGAATCCCTGCTCGCCGGGAGGCAGTTCCACGTTGAACGTCCTGCACGTCAGGTACGGAACGCGCGGCGAGAACCGCTTTTCCGCTTCGATCAGGAACGCCTTGGAAATGTCGGTGTAGCAGTACTCCGCGATATCGCGCTCGAAGCGCTCCAGCTGCTCGAACACGCGATCACTGGCGCTCCCGGTGCCGGCGCCGATCTCCAGCACCCGGATCCCGGATCGCGCCCCGCGAAGGAGCTCCGCCACCTCGGAACGCACCGCGCCGGCCGTCATCGCGTTGAAGTAGTCGGCGGTCGCATTCCGCCGGTAGACCGCCTCGACGAGTTCCAGCGTCCCGCCGGGGAACATGATGCTCGTGGCCGGCAGCTCTCCCGTCAGGATCGCCGGCATGGCCTCGATCATGCGCTCGACCAGCGCGGTCTTGGCTGCCAGCTCCGGATCGCTGCCGCGCCCGTCCTTCCACGCACGCCAGGTCCGCCACGCCTGCTCGGCGTCCGGCGCGCCGTCCCGCGTCCGCAGGAAGCCGCCCTCGCGGACGAGCTCGCCGCCGTCCACCAGCACGTTCACGCTGTGATCGAGCCATTTCGCGAAGCCGGGCGCGATCACGCCCGCCGCGACCTGCTCGTACCGCGCGGGCTCGCGGAAGAGCCCGATCGTCGACAGCTGCGCGAGCATCAGCTGCCGCAGGATCCCGTTCATCTCGGCCGTGCTCTGCTGGTGCCGCGCCAGGAACCGTTCGATCCCATCGGTTCCGGCCCCGAGCAAGGCATCAGCGTCGACCGGCGCGCGCTCGTGGGACGCGGCCGGCTGCACCGCTTGCACGGGCTGCCTCGGCCTCACCGGTTCCGCTGCCGCGGTCGGCCAGAACGGCTTCGTGTCGAACGGGTACGTCGGCAGGCTCACCCGTCCTGGCACCTGCACGCCGTAGTACGAGTTCCAGGCGACGTCGATGCCGCTGACCCAAAGGGGTGCGATCTTCTCCCACTCGCCGCGCTCGAACCATTCCGCAGCGAGCTCCTGGAGCTGCTCGGTTCGGGCGAACAGCGATACCAGTTCGTCGTCCTGGCGCCGGACGGTGCCGGCGAAAGCCGCTTCCGGCACATTGCCTTCGACGTAGGCGCCGAGCTGCGCGGCCAATGTCTCGAAGTCGTCGGCGATGAACGCGATCCGGCTGGCCATCTCCCGCCGTCCGGTCTGCAGCGTGTACGCCAGCGACGCCAGGTCCCCGCGGTACTCCGGCAAGAACGCCAGGAGATCCCGAGCGAGGGCTTCAAGGCGTTCGCCGTCCCGTGCCGAGAGGACGACCAGATGCTCCCCCGAACTCCTCTCAGCGGAAGGCACCACGCGCGAACGCGGGGCCACCTGCTCAAGCACCACGTGCACGTTGGTGCCGCCTACGCCGAACGAGCTCAGCCCCGCCCGCGGAGGCTCGGAGCCCGTCCTGCTCAGCGGCAGGTTCTGGTCGACCACGAAGAACGGGGAGTTCTCCCAATCGATCTGCGTGTTCGGCACGTCGCAGTTCAGGGATCTCGGGACCTCGCCGTGGTGGAGGCTCAGGGCCAGCTTGATCAGGCCGGCGATCCCGGCGGCGGCGTCGAGATGGCCGATGTTGCTCTTGACCGACCCGATCCCGCAGTACCGGCTCCGATCCGTGAAGTGCCGGTACGCCTCGGTCAGCGCCGCGACCTCGATGGGATCGCCCAGCTTGGTGCCCGTGCCGTGCGCCTCGACGTAGCGGATCGACTCGGGGTCCACGCCCGACTTGTCCAGCGCCTTGCGGATGACGTCGACCTGGCCTCGTACGCTCGGGGCGTAGAACCCGGCCTTGTCGCCGCCGTCGTTGTTGACCGCCACCCCGCGGATCAGGCAGTAGACGTGGTCGCCGTCGGCGAAAGCATCGCGGGCGCGCTTGAGAACGACGACGCCCACCCCTTCACCGCCGGTCATGCCGTCGGCCGTGTCGTCGAACGGTTTGCAACGCCCGTCGCTCGAGAAGTTCAGGCCCGGCTGGTGCACGTAGCCCAGCTCCATCGTGGAGTAGAGGCTGGCCGCGCCGACCAGTGCCTGATCGACCTCGCTGGAGAGCAGTCCCTGGCACGCGAGGTGGAGTCCGCTCAACGCCGAGGAGCAGTTGGTGCTCACAGCCATGCTGGGGCCGCTCAGCCCCAACTTGCTCGAGATCATCGTGGGCACGCTGCCGCCCTGCGAGAGCAGCCAGGCCACGTAACCCTCATTGCTGGCCAGAACTCGCGCGCCCGCCGCGTTCTCCATCAGGCTCGGCAACAGCGCCTGGTAGAAGTTGTTGCTCGTCGACGTGAAGACGCTGGTGTTGGGAACGTCCTCCGGGCGGTATCCGGCGTCCTCCAACGCCTTCCACGCGTGCAGCAGCAGGAGACGGCCCTGCGGGTCCATGAGCTCGGCGTCGCGCGGCGAGATCCCGAAGAACGCCGGATCGAATTCCGCTTTGCCCTCGATGACCGCCCGCTGCGGCACGTACCCGGGCCGACCGATCAGTTCGTCCGGCACCCCGAGCGCGCGCAGCTCCTCGGGCGACCAGAACGTGCTGCCGCCATTGCCTTCCTGGAGGTTGCGCCAGAACTCCCGGGGGTTCTCGGCCCCGGGAAAGTGGCACGACATGCCGACCACTGCGATCGAATCGTCGAGATACCCGTCCTCGATGGCAGGCTCCTCCGCGCGGCCGTCGGGAAGCGGATCGAGCTGCCGGGGCGCGCTCTGCACTGCTGCGTGCGCCGGGGACGTCGCTTCCGATGGCAGCCCGGCAATATGCCGAGCCATGGCCGCGATCGACGGGTTCGAGAACAGCGCCACCGGCCGCAGCCGGCAACCGAAGGTCCGGTTGATCTCCTCCACCACCTCGATGGCGGAGAAGGAGTCGCCGCCCGCCTCGAAGAACGCTTCGTCGCGGTCGACGTCCTCGCGGTCGAGCACCTCGCCGAAGATCTTGCGCACACTCCGCTCGACGCGGACCGCACCCGCAGCGGCATCGGAGGTGGACCGCACGACCGGTGCCTGCTCACCGGAGTCGCTCAGCCGCGCCCGATCGATCTTGCCGTTGGCCGTGAGCGGGAAGGATTCCAGCGCCACGAACGCACTCGGCACCATGTAGGCCGGGAGGGTCTTCTCCAGATGCGCGCGCAGCGCCTTGGTGTCGATGGCACGCCGACTGTCGCCGTGCACCGTGAAATACGCGGCGAGCCGTTCCGATCGGCCTTTGCGCTCCACCACGACAACGCTGTTCGCGACGTCCGGATGACCGTTGAGCACGGCCTCGATCTCACCGAGCTCGATGCGGTAACCGCGGAGCTTGATCTGGTTGTCCATCCGCCCGAGCAAGACGATTTCGCCGTTGGGCAGCCGCCGCGCGACGTCACCGGTCCGGTAGAGGCGCTCGCCGCGGACGAACGGGTTCTCGACGAAGCGCTGCGCCGTCAGGTCCTGCTTCCGGTGGTATCCCAGCGCGACACCACGGCCCGAAATGCACAGTTCGCCCGGTACCCCGACGGACACCGGCTGCATGTTCTCGTCGAGGACGTACAGCCGCGTGTTCGCGATCGGCGTTCCGATGGTCACCGGCTCGTCGCGGCGCAACCGCCGCACCGTCGACCAGATCGTGGTTTCCGTCGGCCCGTACAGGTTCCAAGCCTCGCCACTGGACACGAGCTGGTCCTTGAGGTTCTCCGGCAACGCCTCCCCACCGCAGAGGATCTTGACCCCGCAGGTGTTCTTCCACCCCACGCGCAGCAGCATGGCCCAGGTAGCGGGGGTGGCCTGCATGAGAGTGGGCCGCCACTCGTCCACCTCCGCGGCGAGCAACGTGGCGTCCTTGACCGTCGTCGAATCGCAGATGCGGCAATGCCCGCCGGTGATCAGCGGCAGGTAGAGCTCCAAACCGGCGATGTCGAAGCTGTACGTGGTGACGGCCAGCAACCGGTCGCGCGCGGTCACCCCGAAGGTCCCGGCCATGGCCAGCAGGAAATTGGTCAGCGCCCGATGCGGAACCACCACTCCCTTGGGCTGTCCGGTGCTGCCCGAGGTGTAGATGGTGTACGCGACACCAGGCGTCGACTCGGGACGCGCGGCCCGCGGCTCCCGCACCTCGTCACCGCCGTCGTCCGGGCGGTCCGTCACGTGGAGACTCGCCCCGTGAGTGTCCACTGCGGACAACGCGCCCATCACGGCCTCGTGGCAGACGACGAGCTCGGCCCCGCTGTCCCGGATCATGTACGAGAGGCGCTCGGCCGGGAAGTCGGGATCCAACGGCAGGTACGCCGCGCCTCGCTTCATGATCGCGAGCAGACCCACGATCAGATCGAGCGAACGCTCGAAGCAAACCCCCACGTTGTCCCCGGCCCCGACGCCTCGGCGCAGCAGCGCATCGGCCAGCGCCGAGCTGCGATCGGCGAGTTCGCGGTAGGTCAGGGTCTGTTCCCCGCAGGTCACCGCAGGCGCGTCCGGCTCCGATTCCGCCCGCTCCGCGAAGAGATCCCAGACCGTCCGGTCCTCGGGATGGTCGACGTCCGTGCGGTTCCACTCGTCCAGGAGGAGCCGTCGCTCGGCGGCGCCCAGGAGGTTCAGCCGGCCGAGTTCGGCATGGCCGCCCGAGGCCACGACGTCATCGATCAGGTTGACGAAGTGGTCGGCCATCCGCGCAATGGTGGCGGCGGAAAAAGCGGCGGGGTGGTATTTCCAGATGAGTTCGAATCCGTCACCGGGAACCACGTCCAGCGTCAGGTCGTACTCACCGAGTTGGTGCAGACCTTCCACCACCCGGAACGGCCAGGTGTCGCGGAGCTCGTCCGCCAGGTTCTGCAAAGTTCCGGTGAGGGAGAAGTTCTGGTAGTTGTAGGCGACCTGGAATACCGGCGACCGGAGGTCCGCATCGCGACCACTGAGATCTCGCACGATGCGGGGGAATGGATAGGCCGCGTGGTCGATCGCCTCGAAAACCGTTGATTGCAGCCGCTGGGCGAACAGCGAGAATTCGTCCGATGCGACCGGTTTGCTTCGAATGGGCAGGGTGTTGATGAAATAGCCGACCGACGAGTCGAAGCGCTCCGACGGGCGCCCGGACACCGGCATTCCGATGACGATGTCCTCCTGCCCCGTGTACCGGTGGAGCAATGTCTTGAACACGGCGAGCAGGAAAACGCCGGGAATGATTCCGTTCGCCGCGGCGAACGAGGCGATGACATCGGCCTGCTCCTTCGGCAACCGCCGAATGCACACCTCGCCTTCGTGCGGCGCGTCAGGAGCCAGCGTCGCCTCGGTGGGCAAACCGGTGAGCGGAATTCGGCCGGCGAGTTCCCGCTTCCAGAAATCCCGGTCGCGCTCGGCGCGCGCATCACCGAGGTACTCGTCCTCCCACGCGACGAACTCGCCGAACTCCGCGGCGCCGGGCTGGGACGATGGTTCACGGCCACCGGCCCGGGCCTGGTAGGCGCGCAGGAAGGTGTCGAGCACGAGGCACAGCGACGGCCCGTCGAGAATGATGTGGTGGACGACCACGAGGACGTACACCTCGGATTCGCCACGACGCAGCACGGACAGCCGGATCAGGGGCTCGCCGGCCAGGTCGAACGGCCGCTGCGCTCTCCGCTTCAGGTGCGCGAGCACATCATCGGCGGGAACATCCGAGATGTCCGCGTATTCGATCTGGAAACGATCGGCGCCACCGGGCGACAGGGAAGGCCCGCCGTCCCCTTCCCGGACGGCCGCCGAAAGAATCGGGTACCGCGATACCGCATCGCGAAATGCGTCCTCAAGAGCGGCTTGGTCGACGTGCTCGCACAATAGGCATACCGGCACGTTGTAGGAATACGTGTCCGGCTCCATCTTGTGCAGCGCCCACAAACCGCGCTGCCCTTCCGACAGGGGACGCTTCGCGTGCTCCACCAACTCGGCGAGCAAATCCGTTGTCGAAAGCGCACCTGCGTCGTATCGCTGAACGATTTCACCAAGTGGCATGCCAACTTGCCCATCAGACGAGGTAGGCAGATCCTCCGCCCGCACGGCCGGGTTGCCGCCGGCACCTCCGGACCTGTTCTCAGGTAGGCGACTGGAAGGCATGAGTGCCCTTTCTGGAAGAAACCGCGCTGGGCTGGCTGCCGTACCCACCGATGCTGTCAGATTCCAGGGAGGGCGACACCGCCTCGGTGGCGTGTCCTTCAGGGGTGCCCGTATGGCCACCCATGCCGTCACCCTCTTTAGAACGGAATTGAGGTTTTTCCAACCTCAATTTGCGTGGCGGTGCGGGTAGCGGAACCTCAGAGACTCCCTGGACTGTGGGTGCCCTGACTTATGTATGTCCAGGTCAGGTCCGGAACGCACAGGGGTCGTGAGTGCCTATGGTCGCCGCAGCAGCCATGACCACTCACGACCCAGAGACACGGGTATTCCGCACAGAGGATGAAAAAGCTCATCGATTTCGATACCGGTTTTCAGCACGGCCGCTCAACGCGTTCGGCACCGAATGCGGAGTTCGCCCTGTGATCGGCGAGGCCGGGGGCGAATGATTTCCGCCCGGATCAGATATGCGGCGCCATCGTCCGGCCTGGTCGGCCAGAACGTCGACGACTTCGTGAGATATCAGCAGCCGGTCGCACCGGGAGCACCGCGATCGCGGACCGGTCGTGGAGAGAAGGACGTTGCCGACTACGTCTTGAGCCCGGCCGGTGCCGGTCCCTCGCCCCGCACGGCAAGGCCGACCGCGTATCGAGCGGGATCATCGCTCGCCGACCGGGCCGCGCGGTCCACATAGGATGGAGGAAGTCGGCCGGATTTCAGGACCCGGGAGAACCGAGCAGCCCGCCGCGAGCGCGGCTCGCTCACGAGCACGCGAGGCCCTGAGCCGGATGAGGTCATCTCTGGCCGGATTCCCGGCACCGGCCAGGCTCCGCACCCGCATGCCCCACCCGGCCCCGCACGCCGACCCCGGCGACCGCCCGGAAGCGGTCCCAGCTCGCCCAATGCAGCGTGGTCGTGCCGACGCCGGCCTGCGGGGGGAAGGCGCAGTTACATGCTGACCGATCTCGGCTCAGCTGTCCGCGTTCGCCGCCCCGGACATCGACACGCGGCTCACCACGTGGTCGACGAGGCCGTACTCCTGGGCCTCGGTCGCGGTGAACCAGCGGTCACGGTCGGCGTCCGCGAGGATCTTCTCGATGGGCTGGCCGGTCTGCTCCGCGGTGAGCCGGGCCAGTTCGTGCTTCTGCTTGACGAACAGGTCGGCCTGGATGGCGATGTCGGACGCGGTACCACCGACGCCGGCCAACGGCTGGTGCATGAGGATGCGCGCGTGCGGCAACGAGTACCGCTTGCCCGGCGTCCCCGAGGAGAGCAGGAACTGGCCCGCGGAAGCCGCCATCCCCAGCGCGAAGGTCGCCACGTCCGGCTCGATGAGCTGCATCGTGTCGTACATGGCGAACGCGGCCGACACCGCACCGCCCGGCGAGTTGATGTAGAACCGGATGTCGGACTTCGGGTCCTCGGCCGCCAGCAGCAGCAGCTGTGCGGTGATCCGGCCCGCCGCGTCGTCGTCAACCTGGGAATTGAGCACGACGATGCGTTCCTGGAGCAGTCGCTCGTACACCGAGTCGGTCAGGTTGAGACCACCGGTCCGCATGCTCAGTTTGTGGTCGTGCGTCACGTCTACCTACCTTCTCGTCGCCCGTACCGCATGCCGCCCGGTCAGGACTGACTGATCTTGCGACATTACGTGACCAACCCTAACCAACATGCGCGGCTAGGAACGCCGAACCCCGCCCACTTTCGCTCAGAGCGTGACCCGGCCGGGGCTCCCCCGCCTGCTCGGCAGCCGATGAGGTCAGCGGAGGTGGTCGGCCCTGATCACGCGCTGCCGGTGCGCCGGATCGGCATCCCCGGCGGAGGGCGTTGTGCCGGTGCGGAACGCGTGGTGGCCGCACCAGCAGTGCCCCTCACACCGCCGTTGGCCAGGTGGCGTACTGCCGCAGGCCGTACAGCAGCGGCGGCTCCTGGCGGTACGTCACCGCCGCGACCTCGCCCACCACGATCACGTGGTCGCTGGCGACCGTGGTCGTGGTGACCTCGCACTCGGCGATGGCATGGGCGTGCTCCACGAGATGGGGAAGACCCAAGCGCTGGGTCGGCGCCCAGGGCAGCGAGGAGAACCGGTCGGGGGCGCCCGAGGAGAAGACCTCTGCGGCGTGGCGTCCCTGGCTGTGGAGCAGGTTGACCGCGAATCGACCCCGGTCCCGGATGATGGCGAGAGTTCCACTGCGGTTGGAGACGCAGATCAGCAGCGTCGGTGGCGCCAAGCCGACGCTGCAAAGCGATGAGCAGGTGAATCCGTGGGGTTCGCCGGTGTGGTCCGTGACGGTGACCACGGCGACGCCGCTGGGGAACGCGCTCATCAGTTCCTTGAACGCTGCCGCGTCCTGCTGTACCGGGTTGTCGAGGGTATTGGCCGGCACGCTGTCTGCCATCAGGTGGGTCCCTTCGGTCGTCGGTCCACTCGCCGTGACGGACTGCCGATCAAGACGATATAGAGCCGCGCCGGGTCCGCGAGTGCCTGAATGGCGCCCCCGAGATAGGCATTGGGACGTCGCGCGATGGGCACCGAAGTGCTGGTGCGGCGGCATCACAGGGGAGTCCCCGACCGGTGTATTCCAATGGAGTGTCACCGAACGGCTACCCCACCCGTAGTCGTTCGGCGGCTCCTTCCGGGGTTGGTCAGATCCTCCCGCGCTGGTGATCCTCGGCATGCCACGTGGCACGCAACCGATGGACAGGAGCCTGGGCATGACCGATCTCGCCGCGCGCCGCCCGGACGCCCGGATCGATTCGCTGTTCGAGGTGCTCCGGGACAACGCCGAGCGCGCGCCGGGTGCCACGGCTCTCCGATTCCTGCCTCCCGGTCACGCGCCAGGCGAGCGCGGCGTGGTCCTCACCCGCGAGGAGCTGGACCTGCGGGCGCGCTCCGTCGCGGCGGCGCTGCAGCAGGAGGGCATTGCAGGCGCGCGGGCATTGCTGCTGCTGCCGCCCGGCCCGCACTTCCTCGCTGGATTCCTCGGATGCCTGTACGCGGGCGTAGCGGCCGTGCCGTGCTCGCCGGACATCGGCGATGCCACGCAGGACGCAGCCGACCGGTTGATCGCCATGGCTGCGGACGCCGACGTTGCAGCGGTGCTCACCACCGAAGATCTCGCGCCGGCATTGCGCGACAGGTGGGGGGACCTAACGCCGCCCGGGGTGTGGTTCAACGTCGATGCACTCGGCGAGGACCACGCACGGCTCTGGGTTCCGCCCCGCGCCGTCGCGGATGACCTGGCACTGCTGCAGTACACCTCGGGATCGACCGGCCGGCCGAAGGGCGTGGCGGTGTCGGTCGGCAACCTCGCGGCCCAGATCGCCAACTTCCGGGCGCTCACCGAACTCCCGGCGGGCGGCAACGTCGTGTGCTGGATGTCGTCGCTCCACGCGCTCGGGCTCGGACAGGTGCTGCTCGCGCAGCTGGCGGGCGGCGAGGCCGTGCTGATGACGCCGGAGGACTTCGTCGCCGATCCCTTCCGGTGGCTGGCGGCGATCTCGGCGACCGAGGGACCGGTGTTCAGCGGTGGCCCGAACTTCGCGTACGAGCGGTGCTGCAGCTTGATCGGCGAGGACCAGCGGGCAGAGCTCGACTTGTCCGGCTGGGAGGTCGCGCTCATCGGCGGCGAGCGCGTTCAGGAAGCCACCCTCGAACGGT
Source organism: Saccharopolyspora sp. NPDC045941 (assembly GCF_056431445.1). Taxonomy (NCBI): domain Bacteria; kingdom Bacillati; phylum Actinomycetota; class Actinomycetes; order Pseudonocardiales; family Pseudonocardiaceae; genus Saccharopolyspora; species Saccharopolyspora sp. NPDC045941. The sequence goes on along the minus strand of NZ_JBWKKU010000080.1, from coordinate 15,237 downwards.
TCGTCGGCTCCTTCGGGTCGGCCGGTTTCCGGCGCACTTCGCTGTTCCCGGCGTACGGCCTCACCGAGACCATGCAGATCGTCGTGGGCAAGCGCAAACCCGACGCGCTCAGCGTTGCGGTCGATGCCGCCGAGCTGGAGCGGGGTCGCGCCGAGCTGGTGCCGGCGGAGGGCTCCGCGCGGGCGCAAGAACTCGTGGGTTGCGGGGGCGCCGGGCCGTTCGGGCGCGTGCTCGTCGTGGACACCGAGTCCCGCACCGAGTGCGCCGCGGGCCAGGTGGGCGAGGTCTGGGTGAGCGGCCCGGTCGTCTGCCAGGAGTACTGGAACCGGCCGGCGGAGACGGCCGAGACCTTCGGCGGCACCCTGGCCGACGGGGACGGCCCGTTCGTCCGGACCGGCGATCTCGCGTTCTTCCACGACGGCGACCTCGTGCCCTGCGGCCGGCTCAAGGAACTGATCATCATCAACGGCCGCAACCTGTACCCGCAGGACATCGAGGGCGCGGCCCAGCAGGTCTCCCCCTCGCTCGCGAGCCTCCCGGTCGCGGCCTTCTCGGTCGATTCGGAGGACGGGGAGCGGCTCGTCGTCGTGCAGGCGGTGGAGTCGAGCGCCAACGCCGACTTGGCCGACCTCGCCGAGCGAATCCGCTTGGGGGTCACGAGCGCGCACCAGGTCGAGGTGCACGAGGTCGTCCTCGTCGAGCCGGCGGCGGTCCCGCGCACGCAGAGCGGAAAGGTCCGGCGGCGCGGCTGCCGGGAGTCCTACCTCAACGGCGAGCTCGTACCGCTGGCGACGAGCACGCGGGTGGCGCCTGCCGCCGAGCCCACCACCGCCAGGTCGGCCATGGGCGACCTGCTGCTCGCGATGCCGCCCGAGGTCCGGGCATCCGCCGTCACCACGGAGCTGCGCAGGCGGATCGCATCCGCGCTGGGCGTGAGCTGGCAATCGCTGCCCGAGGACAAGCCGCTGATCGGTCTGGGCATGGAGTCGGTGCGCATGATCAGGCTGCGCCACGACGTCGAACGGGATTACGGGGTCTCCCTCCCCATGTCCGAATTCATGAACGGAACCGTCCAGGACCTGTCCCTGGTGGTGCTGCGCGAAGCCGGCGACCAGGAAGGCGACTGAGCCGACCGGACCGGGCGGCGCCATCGGCAGCCGCCCACGCCGTCCTGCCCCTGGCCGCGAACAACCAGCCGAGCAGCATCCCGCAGTGAAGGACCCACCGCGTGAACAACGAAGAAACTCGCCTGCCGCCCCGGCTGCCGGCCGGCACCCGCTACCTGCCCGGCTACTTGTTCCTGGTGGTGCTGCCCCTCGTCGCGGTCGTCGCGCTCGTCCAGTCGTTGGGGAGCAACGGTGTCGCCGCCCTGCCGGGAGCGGATTCGATCGTGTCCAGCGGGCACCGGCTGCTGCTGGCCATCGCGGTCATCCTCGCCGTGACCAGGCTGTTCGGCGCGCTGCTGCGGCTGGTCGGCCAGCCGAGCGTGGTCGGCGAGATCACCGCGGGGATCATCCTCGGCCCCTCCGTCCTCGGGCTGCTGCTCCCGGAGGCAACGGCGTGGCTGTTCCCCGCGGACGTGGTGCCCTCGCTGGAAACGCTGTCGCAGTTCGGCGTCATCCTGTTCATGTTCCTGGTCGGCAGGGAGATGCCGCTCGACCTGCTCCGCCGCAGCGGTGGCACCGCGCTGGCGCTGGCGCAGGTGAGCACCGTCATCCCCTTCCTGTTCGGCGCGCTGCTCGCGGCCTGGGCGCTGGGCGACTACCGGGCGAACGGCACGCCTCTGCTGGCGCTGGTGCTCTTCGTCGGCGTGGCCTTCGCGATCACGGCTTTCCCAGTGCTGGCGCGGATCCTGCACGAGCAGAAGCTGGCGGACACGCCGGTCGGCACGCTCGGTCTGGCCACGGCAGGAGCGGGAGACGCCATCGCGTGGTGCCTGCTCATGGTCGTCAGCGCGGTGATCGGCAACGGATCGCTCCTGTCGGCGTTCATCGCCTGCGCGCTGGTGATCGGTTACGGCGGCGCTCTGATCGCCTTCGCGCGTCCCGCGATGCCCCGGCTGGTGGCGGCGTTCGAGCGGTCCGGTCACACGGCGGTGGCCGCGTTCCTGTTGTGCTGCGTGTTCGCCTCCGCGTGGATCACCGATTCGATCGGTGCCCATGCGATCTTCGGAGCGGTCCTGGCCGGTCTGGTCCTGCCGCGCGATTCGGCCACGGTCCGCGAGGTGCTCGGCAAGATCGAGGGCTTGACGATGTGGCTGCTGCTCCCCCTGTTCTTCGCCGTGGTCGGGCTCAAGCTGGATCTCGCGAGCATCGGCGGGCCCGCGGACTGGGGGCTCCTCGCGCTGATCATCGTCGTCGCGGCGGTGGGCAAGATCGCAGGTGTCGCGGTCTTCGCCCGGCTGCTCGGCCACGACTGGCGGTCGTCGGCCGGCCTGGGGCTGATGATGAACTGCCGGGGCGTCACCGAGTTGATCGTGTTGCAGATCGGGCTGTCCCTCGGAGTCCTGTCGCCTCGCCTGTTCACCATGCTGACCTGCATGGCGCTGGTGACCACGGCGGTCACGGGACCGCTGCTGCGGCGGCTCCAGCTGCACACCGCTCCCGCGAGAAGCGCGGCGTGACCTGCTTCGCAACGCGCACGGGGATGGAGCTGGAGAACATGGAAATCGCAGAAGAATGGCTGTTGGCCGACTCCGCCTGGTGGGGAGCCCGCCGCTGGTTCGGCCGGTGCGCCCTGCTCCTCCGCAACGGTGAACCTGCCGGTTCCACGCCTGTCGCCGCCGAAGATGTTCCGCCCAGCGCCCGGACGAGACGACTCGGCGGCACCGTCCTTCCTGGACTGCGCGATGCGCACGTGCACTCCGGGCTGGTGGACCTCCGTTCGGTTCGCGCCGGGGGGATCGCCGAAGTGCACGATCTCGGCAGCGCCCCCGAAGTGCTGGAGGCCCTGCGCGTCGACGACCCGACCTTGCCGAGGGCGCGGGTGGTCGGTGCTTTCCTGACCGCTCCGCGCGGCTATCCCAGTGACAGGTCCTGGGCCGCTGCCGGGAGTTTCCGCGAAGTGCTCTCCCCGCTCGACGCCGAGGCCGCTGTGGGCGAGCAGCAGCAGGTCGGCGCGCATGCCATCAAGGTCGCGCTGAACTCCGACGCGGGCCCCGTGCTCCAGGACTCCGCGCTCGCGGCGATCGTCGCCGCCGCACATGACGCCGGTCTGCCCGTCATCGCGCACGTCGAAGGCGAAGGCACCATGCGGCAGGCCTACGACAACGGCATCGACCGGCTCGCGCACACCCCGTGGACAGAACGCGTCGATGAAGGGCTCCTCGCCGATGCGGCACAGCGGATGAGCTGGATCAGCACCCTGGACATCCACGCCTTCGGGACCGACACCCCGCAGCTGCGCACGGCGACGGACAACCTGCGGCGCTTCGTCGAGCACGGCGGAACCATCCACTACGGAACGGACCTGGGCAACGGACCGCTACCGCAGGGCGTCAACCCCCGCGAGGTCACCGCGCTGCTGGCCGCCGGGCTCGCGCCCGACGACGTGCTCACCGCCATGACCGATCTGCGCAGCCCGGTCCCACCGTGCTGGGTTCCCGGCGGGCTCGACCGGGCCCCCTCGCGCTTCGCCGACTCGCTCAGCTCCGCACAGGTAGTGGATCCGGTCGCCCCGGACCTCCCCGCCTGATCCGTCATCGGAAGGTGAGGAACACATGCTCAGGCACGCCGATCTCCTGGAGAAGGCACGCGTTCTGGACGAAGCCGATCCGCTGCGCGGTTTCCGGGACCGGTTCCTGATCCCGGAGGACAGCGATGTCGTCGCCTACTTCGACGGCAACTCCCTGGGACGCCCCGCCCTGGCCACCGCCGAGCGGATGGACCGCTTCATCCGCGAGCAGTGGGGGCGGCAGCTGATCCGCGGCTGGACCGACGGCTGGTTCGACTGGCCCGAAGAGATCGGGAACCGCCTCGGCCGGGTGGCCCTCGGCGCGGCGCCCGGTCAGGTCCTGGTCGCCGACTCGACCACCGTGCTGCTCTACAAGCTCGCCCGCGCCGCAGTGGATGCCCGGCCAGGCCGCGACGAGATCGTCATCGACACCGACAACTTCCCCACCGACCGCTACGTCCTCGAAGGCATCGCCGCCGAACGAGGCCTGAACCTCAGGTGGATCGACACCGACCCCGCCGAGGGCATCACCGCCGAACAGGTCGCGGGCGCGGTCGGCCCGACCACCGCACTCGTCGTGTTCAGCCACGTCGCCTACCGATCCGGGTACGTGGCCGACGCCGAAGCGATCACCCGCACCGCCCAGGACGCGGGCGCGCTGGTGCTCTGGGACCTCAGCCACTCGGTCGGCGCCGTCCCCGTCCACCTCGACTCCTGGAACGCCGACTTCGCCGTCGGCTGCACCTACAAGTACCTCAACGGCGGCCCCGGATCCCCCGCGTTCGGCTACCTCAACCGGCGTCACCACGGTCACGTGCGACAACCCATCTGGGGCTGGATCGGACACCGCGACCCGCTCGCGATGGATCCCGGGTACCAACCCGTCGACGGTGTGCGCGGCATGCTCAGCGGCACTCCCCCGATCCTGGGCATGCTGCCGCTGCTGACCGGCCTCGACATGCTCGAAGAGGCCGGCATCGAAGCGGTCCGCGCCAAATCGCTCCGGCTGACCGACTACGCCCTCGAACTGGTCGACGCCTGGCTGCTCGACCACGGCGTGGCACTGGCCTCGCCGCGCGACCCCGAACGCCGAGGTGGCCACATCACGCTGCGCCGAGAGGACTTCCGCGAGATCAACGACCGGCTCTGGCAACGCGGCGTCATCCCGGACTTCCGCGCTCCCGACGGCATCCGCATCGGCCTGGCGCCGCTGGGCACCAGCTTCACCGAAGTCCACCGTGGACTGTCGATGCTCGCCGAAGTCGTCGGCTCCCGCAGCGAACGGTGATCGGTCCCGCAACAGACCACATCGGCAGAAGCGGATCGACGAACGCACCGGCGAGGGGTCCCGCTCGACTGAATGGGTCCGAAGTCAACCATTCCTTGACGTCGTCGCCGACGCCCTGAGGCTGCACGAGGAGACGATGTCCCGGACTTGGTGACCTGCGTTTCGATTGCACGAAAAGGCAGTTCCCGCTGCTTTGCGGCAATCCTCCGCCGCTTTGCTTTGCTCAAGCGGCCCGCTCGGCCATGCTTGACATTGGGAGACCAGGGAGAGTCGCGGACATGAACAGCGAGGCAGGAAGCCAGCCGCGTCGCATTGATCTTGCGGCGGATGCTGCGCTGGAGGGCGCGGTCGACCCATTGTCCGAACTCCTTGCTAGCCGAAAAGCATGGGTAAAGCATGGCCAGCCCTGAAGCCGTCTCGCCAGGACACAAGATCAAAGCGTCCTGACCTGGGATGATGAGTGCCCCCGGTCGGGTTCGAACCGACACTTGGACGATTTTAAGTCGTCTGCCTCTGCCAGTTGGGCTACGGGGGCGGTCAGCACTACTCGTCGCGGTGGGTGCCGCACACGTTACGACGCAGTGGCGCTTCGCTCGGTTCCCTCGAACCGCCGAAGGACACCTCGGCGTTCCGACGGGCGCTCGGTCACCAGCTCCCCCAGCCGTTCTTCGCGGTCGAGAGCTCGGTGAAGCGGCTCCGCACCCAGTCGTGCACGGCGGTCGAGACGTCCGCGCAGTCGGCCCGGTGCTCGAACCAGCGCCAGTCGCAGTTGACGTTGACCTCGAGGAACACCCATTCGCCGCCGACTCCGAGTAAGTCGAAGCCGGCCACGTCCAGCCGCCACTGCCGGCACAGCGCCAACAGCCGCTGGACCAGGTCCTCGGGCACCTCCACGCGTTCCACCACGACGGAATCAGGATCGACCCACAGCTGCGCCGGGTCCAGCTTCTGCACCCGGAAGCCGATCGCCCGATCGCCGATGACGAACACGCGCAGCTCGTGATCCGCGTCGAGGTACTGCTGGACCAGCACCGGCGCCGGCTCGCGGGCCTCGCCGGTGAGCCGGATGTCCAGCGGGCGCGGGAAGAGGCCGCGCAGCGCGCCCGGCTCGGGTTCGAGCAGGTGGTGCCCGGCCGTCTTGACGATGCACCGGCCGCCGCCCGGACGGCTCCGCCCGGGCATGGTGGTCACCGCGGTCCGGGGCACCCGCAGGCCGACCGCCGAAGCGCCCTGCAGCTGCGTCAGCCGGTCGAGGTGTTCGGTGGAGCGCACCGAGTTCACCTGATCCCAGTCACTCCGGCAGGCGAGCCAGTTCGCGACCGCGCTCCACTGCTCGCGGACGTAGGCGCCGTGCACCGTGGTCGGGTCGACCGGGATCGCGCTGATGTCGAAGTGCCGCCGCCAGACCAGGACCGGCCGCAGCAGCCAGCGCTGGAACTCGATCAGCGGGGTGTCCGTGTAGATGGTGAGGGCGAGGTCCAGGCTGCGGTCGGCATCGATGCGCACCATGCGGATGTCGTGCTCAGCCAGCGCCAGCGACAGCTCGTTCATCTCCATGTCGGCGGCGCGAGCCAGCACCAGCACGCACGGCACCGGGTCGCCGGGCTCATCGGCGACGAGGTCCGCGCCGAACATCCGCTCCTGGAAGTCCAGCAGCGTGTCCGGCGAGCGGAAGAAGTAGTCCTGCCCCTGCAGCAGCATCGGGGTCGGACGGAGGAACGGCTGGGCGGCCGCCCCGGGCGGGTTTCCGAGGTCGGCGGGCCGTCCCTCGGCCTCGTCCATGCTCAGTCGTCCTTCTTCCGGAAGACCCGGGATGCTTCCTGGTAGTCCTCGGCGAAGTCCGCGAGCGGACCTTCCTCAACTGCGCCGCTCCGCAAAAGGGCGGCAAGTTCTTTCAGCGTCAAGGGATTCACCCCTTCCCCCGTGTGACGCATCCTTTCAGGTGACGAACTCGCTATAGTCTTCGATTTCCCGCTACGGATTGTCAAGGTTAGCCGCCCTCCAGATAGCCCGCACGGAGCACGGCGTCGAGAACAAGAAGGCCGCGTGCCCATTCCGGCACGCGGCCCCGTAGCTGCGAGTGCCCGGTCCTTCGGCGCCGGTCAGCTCTCGGCGGCCCGCTCGAACGCGGCCCGCGGGTTCTGGATCTGACCCATCGACACGACTTCGCGCTTGAACAGGAACGCCAGCGTCCAGTCGATGATGATGCGCAGCTTGCGGTTGAACGTGGGCATCCGGCTCACGTGGTACGAGCGGTGCATGAACCAAGCGATGAAGCCCTTGGCCTTGAAGCCGTAGACGTCGGCGACGCCCTTGTACAGCCCCATGCCGGCGACCGAGCCGGCGTAGGCGTGGCGGTACTCCTTGGTCGACTTGCCGCGCAGCGAGGCCAGCATGTTCTTGGCCAGCTGGTTGGCCTGCCGCACCGCGTGCTGCGCGGAAGGAGCGCAGGTGGCGCCGGGGTTCTCCTCGGTCTTGGACAGGTCCGGGACCGCGGCGCAGTCACCGGCCGCCCACACGCCGGGCAGACCCTCGACCTGCAGGTGCGCGGTGGCCTTGACCCGGCCGCGCTCGTCCAGCGGCAGGTCGCTGTTCTTCAGCACCGGGTTGGCCTTCACACCCGCGTTCCACACCAGGGTGTCGGTGTCGAACTCCGTGCCGTCGGAGAGCACCGCGTGGCCGCCCTCGACGGACTTCAGGAAGGTGTTCAGGTAGACCTTGATGCCGCGCTCTTCGAGGGCCTTGACGACGTAGACGCCCATCTTCTCGCTGACCTCGGGCATCACCCGGCCGGCGGCCTCGACGAGCGCCCAGGACATGTCGTCGGGCTTGATGTTGTCGTAGTAGCGCGTGGCGTAGCGGGCCATGTCCTCCAGCTCCGCCAGCGCCTCGACGCCTGCGAAGCCGCCGCCGACGAAGGTGAACGTCAGCAGCCGGTTGCGCAGCTCGGGGTCGTCGGTGTTGGCCGCGGCGTCCATCTTGCCCAGCACGTGGTTGCGCAGGTAGGTGGCTTCGCCAACGGTCTTCAGCGAGATGCCCTCCTCGGCGAGGCCGGGGATCGGCAGCAGCCGCGAAACCGAACCGAGCGCCACGACCAGCACGTCGTAGGCGATGTCCTCGGAACCGGTCTGCGGGTTCTCGACCGTCACGACCTTCTCGTCGTGCTTGATCTCGGTGACAGCGGCGGTGACCACATGGCACCGCTTCAACACTCGTCGCAGTGGCGCTACCACGTGGCGGGGTTCGACCGAACCCGCGGCCGCTTCCGGGAGGAAGGGCTGGTAGGTCATGTGCGGCTGAGGATCGACGACCGTCACGGAGGCCTCGCGGCGACCCAGCTTCTTCTGCAGCTGAAGTGCCGTGTACATGCCGACGTAACCGCCGCCGAGGATGAGAATCCGCGTGGGATCGGATTTACCAGCCATGCGCTCATGGTCGCACCACTGACCGTATTCGCGCTGCGCCGACCCCCCTTAATGTGACGCCAGTCGCGGGTGGCATCGATCACGGTCAACGCGTTGTGCACGAACAAACGCGCTGCGTACGCACACCGCAAGAGCGGCGGCGGGTGACGTCAGAGTGACATCACCGGGGTGTCATGGAGGCTGGTTCAGGCCACCTTACCGAATCTTGAGCGCCGATGCCCGCGCCCGCGAAAATTCTTCCGGGAAGATCGCCCCCACCGGACCGGAACCGATCGCGAGCACTACTGGCCCGGACCGGCGCCATTCGCAACCAAGCTCGCGGGCGGCCACGAGGGCGAGTTCCGCTGTCCGGCCGGACGTGACATGAAAAGACCCGGCCCCTCGCGAGCGAGAGAACCGGGTGGTATGACGATCACTATACCGTCGGCGCCGTTGGCGTCAACTCTGCCGACGCGTGTCACCAACCGAACGGCTTGATGTACGGGCCGACTTTGTCCGGAAGCTGGCTCTTGAAGAAATCCTCGGGGCGCAACCGCCGCCACCAATGGCCGCCGGCCCCATCATCGCGGTTGCCCCTGAGATCCATCGCGGTGGCCTTGACGCTCGGGTTGATCGTCGCAACCGGCACGTGGAAGCGCGCGTGCTGCAACGGATAGTGCAGATCACTGTCGTTCGAGAACACCATCGCCGCGTCCACACGCCTCGACAGGACATCAATGAGCAGCCGCGAGGCCACGTTGACGTCGGAGCCCTTCTCCTCGAACGTGCTGACCGAAACCAACAGCTCCGGATCTCCGCCTGGACCTTCGACCGCCTCCGCGGGCAACCAGTCCGGAAGCCGATCAGCAGGCGGGGCCGGGACCCTGCGCTGCGGACGCCCGTTCTGAGCCCTCTCGATCAGCACGCCGGTTTTCACGCGAGGAACGTACTTCCCGTTCACGATCACGAGCTCCGGGATGCAGCTCCGCAACGCACCGATGTAGGTCTGCTGATCGCGAAGCGAGGAGTCGTCACCTTCTCGATCGCGCGGCGCGGTGCAGTAGACCACCGTCTCCAGGCGGGCATTCGGCCAGACCCGTGGATTGATCAGTGCCTTCGCGAGAGCAGCGAGGTCCAGCCATCTCCATCCAGCCGTTCCGCGTCCACATGCCGCTCGTGCTCCGTAGTAGACGTTGAAAGCGTCCACGTAGACGCCGACGCGAAGTTCCCGCTCCGCCGATACCATGCGTAGCTGATCAATCACTCTCGGTACGTTACCGTTCCGCCCTCGGCCTCATGCGTTGGCCGACCTCTTCGCCCGGTCACGCGGAACGTCTCCGGAGGCCGGTCAGCGGGTGTTCTGGGGCGTCAGGCCGAGTTGCATCAGGGTCGTGTCGATCCACTTCCCCTTCTTGTGGCCGACCTCGTTCAGCTTCCCGACGACGTCGAACCCCGCTTTGCGGTGCAGCGCCTCCGATGCCGGATTACCGGTATCCGCGATCACGGCGATCACCTGGCGCGCGCCCGCCGCAGCCGCGCGCCGCAGGAGTTCGCCGAGCAGGTGGCGGCCGATGCCGCGCCCGACGTGGTCCGGGTGCAGGTAGATCGTGTTCTCGACGGTGTGGCGGTAGGCGGGTTTGGGACGCCACGGCGACACGTAGGCGTAGCCGACCAGATCGTCTTCCAGCGTTGCCACCAGGAACGGCCAGCCGTCTCGCGCTACCGCGCCGATCTTGCCCCGCCAGTCCTGCGCCGTCGGCGGCACTTCCTCGAACGTCGTCACCGTTGTCTCGACGTACCCCCGGAACAGCTCGCCGATCGCTTCCGCATCACCGGCTTCGGCGTCCCGGACCACCAATTTCGCGGCCATCCCGACATGCTGCCAGGAACCGGCCGACCGGCCTCGACGCGTAACGAGGTGTTCACAGAACCGTTCGCCAGGGCACGGTCAGTTCCGGCGCGCAGACACCGCGTCGAACAGGAGCCAGCCGTCGATCTGCTCGGTCGACGGATCGTTCGGGTCCCAGCCGCCGGCCAAAGCCTCGTCGAGCAGGGCTCGCACGGTGCCCGGCTCGTGCAGGTTGAGCCAGCTTCCCCCGGTGCCAACGCCTCCGGAGTGCAGCAGGCCATCGGGGACCAGCCGCCCGGCGCCTCCCCGGAAGACGATCCGGACTCGCCCACGCGCTCCGGCACGGCCGATCGCGAGGACCTCGCGGCAGACCTGGCCCCGGTCCTGCTCGACGTGGTGCTGGTGACGCACCGACCACAAGAAGGTCGCGTCATCGATCACGAGGCGTCGAGCCTTCTTCCTGCTGCGGACCATCGGCAGATGGTAGCGACGCGGCGGAGCGGAGATCGCCGGTCGCGGCGAACCCGCGGCCAGCGACGGGCTCATCTTCACGTCAGGCAGACAGTGGCTGAATGCGAGCCAGTGTGTCGGCGAGCGCATCCTTCTCCCGCTCCAGGTCGTAACGCGACTGGAGGTTGAGCCAAAATCGCTCGGACGTACCGAAGAAGCGCGCCAGCCGCAATGCGGTGTCAGCCGAGATTCCACGCTTGCCGTGCACGATCTCGTCGATACGACGGGGCGGAACCCCAATCGCGACGGCCAGTCGATGTTGAGTGACTCCAAGTGGTTCGAGGTACTCCTCAGCTAGGACCTCCCCCGGGTGAACCGGAGGCATGACGAACTCGTCAGACATCCTCGTTCCCTTCAGCGGTAGTCCACGATCTCAACGTTCTCCGGACCAGCCGACGTCCACTCGAAGCAAATGCGCCACTGCTGGTTGATCCGAATGCTGTACTTACCGGCTCGATCTCCATTCAACTTCTCCAGCCGGTTTCCCGGAGGGACCCGCAGGTCCTCCACGGTCTCCGCCGCGTCAAGGATGACGAGCTTGCGCAGAGCCGCCCGCTGGACATTTGGGTCGAGGACCCGCGAACGACGCCGTTGCCATACACGCTCGGTCTCCTTGTCAGCGAAAGATCGCAGCATCAGCTTAACGTCACGTTAATAACGGCAAGCGTTATGCCCTGGGAGATGCTGGACCTCACCCCACCCTCGCGAGTTCCTTCGCGTGCTCCAGCACGCCGCGCAGCATCGCCGGGGTCAGCTTTCCCGTGAAGGTGTTCTGCTGGCTGACGTGGTAGCAGCCGAGGAGGTGGAGGGGTGCTCCGCCGTCCGTGGCCGGGAGTTCCGCGTGGGCGTCGTGGCCGAACTTCGGGCGGGGCTTCGGGACCTGCCAGGCCGCGTCCGCCAGCACCGGCAGCAGCGCCTGCCAGCCGAACGCGCCCAGCACCACGACCGCTCGCAGCGTCCGGCGCAGCAGGTCGAGCTCGCGGACCAGCCACGGGCGGCAGGTGTCGCGCTCCGCCGGCGTCGGCTTGTTCGCGGGCGGGGCGCAGTGCACCGGCGCCGTGATCCTGGTGCTGTGCAACGTCAAACCGTCGTCGATGTGCCACGCCTCGGGCTGGGACGCCAGGCCGACGTCGTAGAGCGCCTGGAAGAGGACGTCGCCGGAGCGGTCGCCGGTGAAGATCCGGCCCGTCCGGTTGCCGCCGTGCGCCGCCGGCGCCAACCCGACGATCGCGATCGACGCGTCCGGCGGACCGAAGCCGGGCACCGGCCGGCCCCAGTACTCCTGGTCGCGGAACGCCGCGCGCTTGACCCGCGCGACCTCCTCCCGCCACTCGACCAGCCGCGGGCAGGCCGTGCAGCGGGTGACCAGCTCGTCCAGGCCGGCCAGGCCGGCGGCCCCCGGGGCCGCGGCGGACGGGTCGTCGATCGGGTCGTCGATCAGCCGGGAGGTCGTTTCTGGCACCTCTCAAAAGTGGCAGAAAACCCGTTCGACGGCACGTAATGTGGGCGACATGGCAGCCAGCGAGGACAAGGCCGACGAGGCGAAGCAGGAATCCACCACCCCGGCCGAGCCGGTCGACGATCTGGTCAGCACCCACCACACGATCACCGCCGACGGCGCGGAACTGGCCTACACCGCGACGACGGGCCGCATCGTGCTGCGCGAGGAGGTCCACACCGACGGCAAGTTCGAGGGTTTCAAGCCGAAGGCCGAGGTCTTCCTGACCTCGTACGTGGCCGACGGCGAACCCGGCAGCCGCCCGGTGACGTTCGCGTTCAACGGTGGCCCTGGCTCCTCCAGCGTGTGGCTGCACGTCGGACTGCTCGGCCCGCGGCGGGTCGTCTCCGGTGACGCCGGCGACCTCGCGCCGCCGCCGTACGGGCTGGCCGACAACCCGGAAACCCTTCTGCGGCACAGCGATCTGGTGTTCATCGACCCGGTGTCCACCGGGTACTCGCGGGCGGTCGAGGGCGGCGCGCCCGGCGATTTCCACGGATACCAGAAGGACATCGAGTCCATCGCCGAGGTGATCCGGCTGTGGACCACCCGCAACGGCCGCTGGATGTCGCCGAAGTACCTCGCCGGCGAGTCCTACGGCACGCTGCGGGCGGCCGCGCTCGCCGAGCACCTCCAGTCGCGGCACGGCCTCTACCCGAACGGCCTGCTGCTGATCTCGTCGGTGCTGGACATGGGGACGATCCGGTTCACCGAGGGCAACGACCTGCCGTACTCGCTGTTCCTGCCGACGTACGCGGCGATCGCGCACTACCACGGCAAGCACGGCGACCGGCCGCTGCGCGAGGTGCTGGACGAGGCGGAGAAGTTCGCCGCCGAGGACTACCCGTGGGCGCTGGCGCGCGGCGCGCGGCTGAGCGCGTCCGAGCGCGAGGACATCGTGCGGCGGGTCGCCTCGCTGTCCGGGCTGTCCGAGGACTACGTGGACCGCGCGAACATGCGCATCGAGCACATCCGGTTCTTCACCGAGCTGCTGCGCGACCGGCGGGAGACGGTGGGCCGGATGGACGGCCGGTTCACCGGCTGGGAGCGGGATGCCGCCGGGGAGCACTTCACCGACGACCCGAGCATCTCCGGCATCCGCGGCGCCTACTCCGCGGCGATCAACCACTACCTGCGCGAAGAGCTCGACTACGCCAGCGATCTGCCGTACGAGACGCTGTCCAGCCGGGTGCATCCCTGGTCGTACAAGGAGTTCGAGGGCGCGAGCGTGTCCGTTGTGGACAAGCTCGGCGCGGCGTTCCAGGCCAACCCGCACCTGCGGGTCCACGTCGGCTGCGGCTACACCGACGGCGCGACCCCGTACTTCGCCGCCGAGCACGTGCTGGCGCAGGTGCCGATCCCGGAGCGGCTGCGGGAGAACATCGACGTCCGCTACTACCCGGCGGGCCACATGATGTACGTCCACGAGGAGTCCCGGATCCAGCAGTCGGCGGACCTCGCGGAGTTCGTGAACACCCGCCCGTAGCGCCGGTGCGAATCGCGCCCCCACTCGGATCGGAGCGGGGGCCGCGATTCGCTCAGCCGAGGCGTTCGGCCAGCCCCGGAGCGGCTCGTAGTCGTGCGCGGGGAAGACGTCGAGCATGATCTCCACGAACTGACGGGTGACCTCGAACTCGTCCAGCGAGACGCCCGTGAACAGGTCCTGCCGGCCGAAGGTTCCCCCGCGCCGTGCGGATGCCCGGTTCCTCAGCCCGGCTGATCACCGGGCCTTGCGCGCCACCCGGAGGATCGCGCGGGCACCCCCGTGCACTGCGGCCAGCGAGGCGGGCACCAGCGCCACGGCGCCCACCCAGGAGCGGAGATCGTTCCGCCGGACGCCGGCCCGGCCGAGTTCGCGCCAGGCCCACAGCGAGTACGGGATGACCACGGTCGGTGCGGTGGCGACGCCCGGGGTGTAGCCACGATGCGCGGCGCTCAACGCCAGGTGCCCCACCCCGTGCACACCGAATCCGACCAGCGCGGACTGGAAGAACGGCGACCTGCCGCCGGTCCGGGCGCCGCGGGCCGACGCCGCGAGCATGATCAGCCCCATCAGCGAGATGGCCACCCTGGCATGTCCGGGCGATATCCCTTCTCGCAGCCAGACCGGCCCGGGCAGCCGCTTGCCGTGCTTCGCCGCGTTGGCCTGCGACCGCGGCGACATCGTGAACCACTCCTCGACGTCGTTGGCCAGCCAAGCCAGGAACAGGCCCGAGGACACCGCCTTGCGCACCGCCGCCTCCTCGTCTTCGTTACATGACGTATCGTAAATATAATCGGGTGCATGACCGGTGAGCGCAAGGACGAATCGGGCCGCGGCCGGGGCCGGCCGCGGCGCGCCGAGGTGGATCGCGCCGTCCTGAACGCGGCGGCCGAACTGCTGGCCGAGCGCGGGTACGCCGAACTCACCATCGAGGCGGTCGCGGCACGAGCCGGAGTGGGCCGGCCGACGGTGTACCGGCGGTGGCCGACCAAAGACGACCTCGCGGTCCACGCGCTCGCCCACGCGGTGCAACCGCTCGACGTGCCGGACACCGGCGACGCCTTGGGCGACCTCTGCGAACTGGCGATCTCGTTCGTGATCCAGCTCTCCGAGTCACCGCTCGGCCGCGTCGTGCTCGGCGTGCACGCCGAAAGCGGCCGTCGCGCGCAGCTCGCGGAGCCGCTGCGCGACCGCTACCTGAAGCCGCGCGACGCGGCGATCACCGAGGCGATCGAGAGCGCCCGGCAGCAAGGAGCGCTCCACCCGGACCTCGCCGCGGAGACCATCCGGGACCTGCTGTTCGGGCCGCTGGTCTACCACTGGCTGATCACCGGCGAACCGCTGGACCGGGCCACCGCCGAGTCGCTGATCGCCGCCGTCCGCCGGGCGATCTCCCCCTGAGCCGGGACCGGACCGAACCCACCAGAAGGCCCCGCTCCTTGGGTTCTAGTGGTGGTTGCAACGCCTGACTCGTTCAGGGGTTGCAGTGTTCGAGATCCGCAAGGACCGGGCACCTCAGGGCCGTAAGAAGTT
>NZ_JBWKKU010000079.1:0-39887 GCF_056431445.1 Saccharopolyspora sp. NPDC045941 | reverse complement strand
AACCACCAACCACCGAAATGGTCGGGGGCATAAAAGAACACTAACCAAAACAGTCCGCTGTTGAGTTCTCAAAGAACACACCCACACCATCACCCAACCCCTAAACCAGGGATCGAAGCTCCGGGGAGCATTTCCTCGTTTTCGCTTTCGTGTTTACCACTGTAGAGCATCGTGATTTCCCGTGTCAAACCGGGGGGTTCGCTTTCTCAACCGACCCAATTCGTTATCTTTCGGGACCACTTGGCTCTTCAGTTATCAACACACGTAAGCGTTTCGCTTTATCAAGTCTTGCCTTTCGGGCTCGCCCACTCTACCACTCAGTCGTGGGAGCTTGGTTCGCGACCCCGCGTCAGGCTCGGCCCGGTTTTCCCGGCCCGTGTCGCGCTGACTTGGATAAATTTACACACCCCCGAAACACCCCTTGCAACCACCCCCCTTTAAACGTCTTGGAGGCTCATCGACAGGCCGTTCGTCTGCGAAAACAGGCTTGTCGCCACTCCCGATGCGCCTTCTCAGAGGACCAGCGACAGGAGACGGGAACTCAGGGACTTTCCGTGGGTGTCGAGGGCCAGCGATGTAGTCACCCCGCCGTCGAGCGCTTGGCGGCAGGTGAACTGCAGCCCGCACAGGTTCGGGAGTTCGTAGCGCAGCACCTCGCCCCGGATGTGACCGGCGAGGTGCTCCCGGACCCGCTCCGCCGTGACCTCCCGGACCAAGAAGGAGAAGTCGTCGTCGCGATAGGGGAACAGCGACAGCGTCGAGGTGTCCCCCTTGTCGCCGGCCCGGCAATGGGCGATTTCATGCAGCAGCATCGTCGGCCTCCAGCACCGTCACCCGCGTCTCGACGTCAGATCGGGGAATGAGCGCCGACACGATGCCGATCACCTCTCGGACATCGGCGCGAACACCGCCGCCGCCCGCCGGCCCGTTCGTGTAGAGCGCTTCGACCTCGTGGCACACGACGTCGGCCGCCGTCGGATCCGGCGCCATCGCCGCCACCCGCAGGCGGCACTCATCCGTCGGCTCGCCCGAGTCCCTGAGCGCGCCGAGGACTTCCGCTCTGATGCGCAGTCCGGTGCCGCGCAGCCTGGTGGTGACCACATCCGCTGCCAACCGTGCCCGGCCGGCGGCGTTCGGCCCGGCATAGCTGATGCCGCACTCCGCCCGGTACCCGGCGCGGTAGCCGACGCTCACCTTCAACTCGGCAGGGCGGGCCTGACCGGCGGCGCCGCTGATCCGGACCCGGTCGGCGCCGGTCTCCTCCGCGTGCACCGGGCGAAAGTCCAGCACCACGTCGGGAGTGCGGTAGCCGGTCGGGTCGGTCACCTCGTAGAGCAGCTGCTCGCGCACCGTCGCCGTGGAGACGACGCCTCCGGTGCCCGCGAGCTTGCCGATGGTCGCAGTGCCGTCCGATGCCACTTCCGCGAACGGGAACCCCAGCTCCGCCAGGTCCGGCACGTCCTTCACCCCGGGGTCGGCGAAGTAGCCTCCGGTCACCTGCCCCGCGCACTCCAGGACGTGCCCGACGAGCGTCCCGGCCGCGATCCGCGGCCAGTCGTCGAGCTCCCAGCCCAGCCGGTGCGCAAGCGGCGCGACGAACAGCGACGGATCCGCGACCCGACCGGTCAGCACCACGTTCGCCCCGGTGTCCAGCGCCGGAAGCAGCGCGTCCGCGCCCAGGTAGGCGTTCGCGGAGACGACCGCGCCGTGGTCGGCGAGCGGGA
This sequence comes from Saccharopolyspora sp. NPDC045941, assembly GCF_056431445.1. NCBI lineage: Bacteria > Bacillati > Actinomycetota > Actinomycetes > Pseudonocardiales > Pseudonocardiaceae > Saccharopolyspora > Saccharopolyspora sp. NPDC045941. The sequence continues at coordinate 38,163 of NZ_JBWKKU010000079.1, read as the reverse complement.
CCCCGTCCTCCAGCGCCGGAAGCCGCAGGTCGAGCCGGTCCAGCACGTCGTCCCCGGTGACCACTGCGATCTTGCCGCGCACGCCCAGGTCCACCAGCAGGTCACGGGTGACCTCACCCGCCGCCAAGGGATTCGCCGCGCCCATGTTCGTCACCACCCGCACGCCGTGCGCGCCGGCGACCGGCAGCAGCCGCTCGAAGCGCGCACACAACCGCGGGTCGTAGCCGACCGCCGGGTCGCGCAGCTTCCGCTGCTGACCGAGCGCGATGGTGCGTTCTGCCAGGCATTCCAGGACCAGGTCGTCCAGGCCGGCCCGCGCCGCGAGGTCCACCGCCGGTCCGATCCGGTCGCCGGCGAACCCGGCTCCGCTGCCGATGCGCATCACAGCACCCCCGTGACCAGCGCGACTGCGGTCATCACCAGCGTCGTGCCGAACGCCCACTTGAAGATGAACCGCTGGTGGTCGCCGAGATCGACCTTGCTCATCCCGAGCAGGATGAACGTCGAGGCGGTCAGCGGGCTGAGCGGGAAACCGGTGGTCATCTGGCCGAGGATCGCGGCCCGCCCGATGGCGGCCGGATCGCCGCCGAGCGCCGCGGTGGTCTCGGCGAGCACCGGGACCACGCCGTAGTAGTACGCGTCCGGGGTGAACACCAGGCTGAACGGCATGCTGGTGATCGCGGTCGCCACCGGCAGCAGCCCGGCGGCGGAGTCCGGGATGACCGACACCAGGCTCTCCGCCATCGCCTTGATCATCCCGGTGCCGGTCATGATCCCGGTGAACACTCCGGCGGCGAAGATCACCGCGACGACCAGCACCACGTTGTACGCGTGCTTGGTCAGCAGTTCTTGCTGGCCCTGCCAGGACGGCCGGTTGATCAGCAGCGCCGCCAGGAAGGCCAGCAGGAAGAGCACTTCCAGGTCCGCGAGCTGGGCGAGCAGGCACACGACGAGCACCAGCGTCAGGGCCGCGTTGGTCCAGTACCGCACCCGGTCGGCCCCGGTCGGACGGGCGCGGTCCGCGACCGCCACCTCGATGACGCCGAGCCTCTTCCGCTCCGCGCGGCCGATCAGGTAGGCCGCCAGCAGCACCCAGAGGATTCCGGCCAGCATCGCGGGGAGCACCGGGAGGAACAGCTGGCTGCTGTCCAGCTTCAGCGCGGCCATCGCACGGGCCGTGGGGCCGCCCCACGGCACCATGTTCATCACGCCCGCGGCCAGGCAGATCACGCCCGCCAGCACGATGCGCCGCATGCCCAACCGCTGGTAGATCGGCAGCAGCGCGGACACCGCGATGAGGAACGTCGACGCGCCGTCGCCGTCGAGCGCGACGAGCAGCGTGAGCAGCGCGGTGCCCAGCGTGATCTTCAGCGGATCGCCCTTGGCCCAGCGCAGGATGCGGGTCACCGCCGGGTCGAACAGCCCGGCGTCGACCATCAGGCTGAAGTAGAGCACCGCGAACGTGATCATGATGGCCACCGGGGCGACGGTGATCAGGCCGTCGGCGATCAGCGAGCCGAGCCGGCCGCCGAAGCCGCTCGCCACCGCGGCGGCGATGGGCACCAGGGTCAGTGCGAAGAGCACCGAAACGCGTCGGGACAGCACCAGGGCCAGGAAGACCCCGATGGTCAGGAACCCACTCGCGGCGAGCATGCAGCACCTCCGTTGCCGGACGGACGTACTGTGATCCGCGTCGCTCATGCACGTCAAGCAAGAGTTACTGATAGATTAATGTGCTGTGAGCATGGATCTGACGCTTCAGCAGCTCCGGCTGGTGCTCGCCGTGCACGACGCCGGCAGCTTCACGCTCGCCGGCGATCAGCTCCACCTGGCGCAGTCGTCGATGAGCCGCACCGTCCGCGAGGTGGAGCGCAAGCTCGGCATCACGCTGTTCGAGCGCACCACGCGGAACCTGGTCATCACGCCGGAGGGCAGCGAGTTCTGCCGGGTGGCGCGGCGCGTGGTCGAGGCCTTCGACGCCGGGATCAACCACTTCGAGGGGTTCCTGGCCGGCAGCCGCGGCCGGGTGCGGATAGCGGCACTGCCGTCGCTGGCGGCGATCCTGCTGCCGCCCGTGGCCTCCGCCTACCGGGCGGCGCACCCCGAGGTCGAACTGTCCATTGAGGATGGCATGTCGGACGAGGTGCTGCAGCGGGTCCGCGGCGGCGCGGTCGACCTGGCCGTCACGGTGGTGCCCGAACCGCTGCCGGACCTGCAGGTCCGGCCGATCGCGACCGACCGGTTCTGCTGCGTTTTCCCGCCGTCGCACCGGTTTTCCGAACACCGGCGGCTCGACTGGGCGGACCTCGCCGGCCAGCCGCACATCGCCTTCGACCCGACCAGCAGCATCCGGCAGCACGCCGAACGCGCCTTCGCCGCCGCGCAGGTGCGCCCGGACGTCGTGCTGGAATCGCGGAACATCACCACCGTCGCGGGGCTGGTCGCGGCCGGGCTCGGCGTGGCGGTGATGCCCGGGCTGGTGCTGCCGCTGGTCCAGTTCGCCGGGCTCGAACACCGGGCGCTCGGCGACCCCGAAGTCCGCCGCCGCATCGCCGTGGTCCGCGACCCGCACCGCCCGCTCGCCGCGGCATCCGAAGCGTTCATGACCGCGATCGGCCAGGCCCAGCACTCGGCCGAGGCCGCGGCGCCGGAGACGATCTGGCTCTGAAGCCGCGAGGGATCAGGAGGGCTTGACCGCGCGGTGGACGGCGACGACGCCGCTGATGAGGTTGCGCCACTGCACGCCGCTCCAGCCGCTCTCGGCGATCAGCTCCGCCAGCGCGCGCTGGTCCGGCCACTCCCGGATGGACTCCGCGAGGTAGACGTAGGCGTCCGGGTTGGACGACACCGCTCGGGCGATCGGCGGCAGGGCCCGCATCAGGTAGTTCATGTAGATCGTCCGGAACGGCTGCCAGGTGGGTGTCGAGAACTCGCACACCACCAGCCGACCGCCGGGACGAACCACCCGCAGCATCTCCCGCAGCCCGGCGGCCGTGTCGACCAGGTTCCGCAGCCCGAACGAGATCGTCGCGGCATCGAAGGATTCGTCGGCGAACGGCAGCCGGAGCGCGTCGGCCGCGACCATCGGCACGCCTCGATCCCGGCCGACCGACAGCATGCCCAGCGAGAAGTCCGCGGCGACGCACCACGCGCCGGAACGGGCGAACTCCACCGTCGACACGCCGCTGCCCGCCGCCAGGTCGAGCACCCGCTCGCCCGGCTTCGGAGTCAGAGCCCGCCGAGTCACTTCCCGCCAGCGCCGGTCCTGACCGAAGGACAGCACCGTGTTGGTCAGGTCATACCTACGCGCGACGCCGTCGAACATCGCGGCGACCTCGTGAGGCTTCTTGTCCAAACCGGCCCGAGACACACCCGAAGAGTACGTGGCGGGATCAGCGAGATCACCAGCAAGCCCATCAAGTCCGCATTGCGGAATTCCTATTCCATCCCCCTTCCCTCGATGCCTGGCCACGCTCAGGAACCGGACCGCAACTCGATTCGCAGGCGCTCCCTGAACTGCCCCGCCTTCTCGGGTGCGGCTCCCGTCGCCCCACCGGACGGAATCCGACGCGCTCGTAGAAACGCCGGGCAGCCGAGTTCCCGTCGAAGACCCACAACGCCACGGAGGCCGCACCCCTGCTCCGCGACCATGCCAAGACCGCATCGACCAGGACTTCCGCGACGCCCTCGCCCCGCCACACCTGGTCGACCCACATCGCCTCGAGCCGGTACTCCGCCGGGTCTTCGTCGGCACCGCCGAGACGACACCCACGGCCTCCTGCCCAGCCCAAGCCACGAACCACGGGCCGCGGTCGAGCCGCTCCCGCCAGAACGCCATCGGCCGCGCCCGCTCACCGTCCAAAGTGGAACCGAATGCGGCGGGATCCGCCGCGAGCGCGTGCAGCCGCACCTCCCGCAAGGCGGCCAGCTCGTCGTCGACCACCTGACGAACGGAGATCACGCCACTCATGATGAACGGGAGAAGTGTTGTGGCGCAACGGATTTATTGCGCCAGGCGTGCTGGGCTCGCCGACGATCCGGCCCGTCACGCGGCCAAGGGCTCCACGCGCGTCGCGACCTCGGAGTAGTGCCCGATCAGCTGCTGGCACAGCGCGGGCCAAGTCCGCCCAGCGACGGCGACACGCGCCGCCTCGCCGAACCTCGCCCGCAGCTCCGGGGCGCGCAACTCCGCCACGGCGGCGCGCAGCGCATCCGCGTGCACAGCAGGATCGTCGGCCGGCAGCAGATAACCCGTGCGGCCGTGGTCGACGAGATCCCGAGGCCCGCCGGCATCCGGGGCGACGACCGGCACGCCCGAAGCCATCGCCTCTTGCACCGCCTGGCAGAACGTCTCGTGCGGCCCGGTGTGCACGAAAACATCCAGGCTCGCGTAGATCCGTGCCAGCTCGTCGCCGGTCCGCTGCCCGAGGAAAGCCGCACCCGGCAGCGCCGCAGCGAGGTTCTGGCGTTCCGGACCGTCACCCACGACGACGAGCCGCACGCCCGGCATCTCGCCCAGCGCCGCCAAACGCTCGATGCGCTTCTCCGGCGCCAACCGCCCGACGTACCCGACGAGCAGCTCGCCGTTCGGCGCCAACTCGCGGTGCAGATCCTGATCCCGGCGGTGCGGCGAGAACCGCTCGGTGTCCACGCCCCGCCCCCACCGGTGAACGCGCGGAACTCCGTGCTCCCGCAACGTTTCCACGGCCCACGTCGACGGGGCCAACGTCCGGTCGGCGGCACCGTGCAGGCGGCGGATCCAGCGCCACGCGGCGCGGGCGGTCAGGCCTAGGCCGTACGACTCGGCGAAGCCCGCGACGTCGGTCTGGTAGACGGCAACGGTCGGGACGCCGATCCGCCTGGCAGCGGCCAGGCCGCGCGCCCCGACGATGAACGGCGACGCCAGATGCACGACATCCGGGCGGAATTCCTGCAACCCGCGCAGCAACCGGCGCGTCGGGAAGCCGATCGGCAACGATGAGACCAGCGGCAGGTCCATCGCGGGCAGCCGGATCACCGGGAAACCCGCGTACTCCTCCGGGCCCGCTCCCGGCGCGATCACCAGCGCCGCATCACCCCGTCGCCGCAAGTGCTCCAGCACTCGCAGCACGGAATTCGTCACCCCGTTGATTTGCGGCAGGAAGCTCTCGGTCACGATCGCTATGCGCACGCGGCACACCGTGACGGCCTGGACCGGCGAACAGTCGACCGCAACGTGACGGCACCGCCAACGCCAACCGAAGAGCACGCCAACTCGCCGACCGGGCCACTCGCCGCGTGCGGCAACTCGCAATCGTGACCTGTAGCTCCACAACCGGTCACCTGAGTGTTGCACTCCGGTCACCCACCGCACGGAGCCTGGGACGGCATGACGGTCCTGCCCTCCCCGCCCGCGCAGATCGACCCCGCCCTGGTTTCGCGGGCGTTCGAAGTCGCCGGCCGACTCGCGAACGATGCCGCTGACGTGATCATCGCGACCGCGGGCCGGGGAGCGCGCCCCGAGCCCACCGAATCGCCGTTCGACTGGGTCACCGACACCGGCCGCACCCTCGAACGGCACACCCGCCGGATCCTCGCCGACGAGTTCCCCGGAATCCCGGTGTTCGGCGAGGAATTCGACGCTGCGCCCACCACCGTCGCAGAGCACTGGGCCGCTCGCGCCGGTTCCGCGCGGTTCCGCTGGTCGGTCGACCCGGTCGACGGCACCGCCAACTACGTGGCGGGCCTGCCCTGGTGCGCCTACAGCCTGGCCATGCTCGACGAGCACGGGCCGGTCGTCGGGGTGGTCGCCGATCCGTACCGCACGCAGATCTACGCCGCGGCCCGCGGCCGCGGCATGCGCGCCAACGGCACCCCGGTTCGGCTGCCCGTGCAAGGCGAAGCGCGCGGCGGCATCGTGTGCACGGAGCTGACCAAGAACGGGCCGTGGCGCGGCATGGACCGGTTCATCACGAACGCCGCGAGCGCCCAGGTCGGGGTCCGGCTGCTGGGCTCCCCGGCGCTGGCCATCACCCAGGTCGCGCTCGGCCACGCGATCGCCGCGGTCCTCGACTCGTACGAGGAGTGGGACGTCGCGGGCGCGCTCGCGCTGGCCACCGAATCCGGCGCCACCGTGCTGGACCGCCGCGGCAGCGCGACCGCGCTCCCGCTGGACGGGCTGCTGGTGGCCGCGCCCGGCGTCGCCGCCGATGTGCACGACTGGTGGCGGCAGGCCACCGAACGGAGCTGATCGTCAGGCGGCCGTCATCAGCGCGCGAGCGGGAGCCGAACCCGGGGGCGGACCGAACACCGCCGACATCGGCCGCAGCAGCGGGAACTGATCGCGCAGCACCAACACCTGCTCGTGGACCCGGCTGAGATCGGGTGCGGCGACCAGTTCCACGACCGCCTCCAGCACGTGATCGGTGACCATCCCGAACCTGGCGGCGGCGTCGTCGAGCTGGCTCTGCACCCGGCCCACCACGGCGTCATCCCGCGACTCGCTGCCCTCCAGGCCGCGCCCCAGCTCGGAAAGCGCCCGAACGTTCGGCAATTCCGCGTCCATCCGCCGGACCACCGTCTGCAACTGGTGCCGGGCCTGCGTCGAGGACACCGCATCGACGGCCCGAGCGGCTCGGTACACCGCCTGCTCGCACCGCTGGACCTCGTTCAGCCACTTGTCCGGCACGGGCGACGGGGACGCGACCGGCTGCGTGGCGGGCGGCACAACAGCGGATCCGGCAGTCGCTTTGGCTCTCCGCCTCCGGGCGCAGAAGACGGCCGACATCACCCCAGCCCCGCACGCTCCCGCGATCAAGGCGACCAGCACCTGCACCCAGATTCCGTCCATGTCGAGTTGTGTCCTTCCGCTTCGCCGAAGAGGCATCCGAACCGGTGTCCCGCCCGCGGCCACCGGTCCGACGTTGTCGACCGGACCGAAGTTCCCGAGCGCCCCCCCAGATCACTTTGCGCCTGCCAGGCCCCGGAGTTCTTGGGGGAAAGTACTCAATCTGATCGCCTGTGCCGCAGCTCTCGGACCTGATCAGAGCTGCGCCGCGGATCTGGCCAGGTACTGCATGTCGGCGAGCAGGAATTCCATGCCGCCGGTGTGCTCGCCGTCGCGGCCGCCGGGCCGGACGAACCCGCCGAACTCCGTCGGGTCCGGCCGCTCCAGGCGGGCCACCGAGAGCACCTCGTCCAGCACCTCGCTCACCTCGCCGCGCACCACCGCCGGATCGACCCCGCAGCCGGCATCCGCCAGCCGGGCCTCGACCGGGTGCGGTGTGAACAGCTCGCCGGTCATCGGCCACACCCGCTGGAACCCGCCCGTCATGCGCCGCGCCGAGGCGGCGTTCGCATCGCCGAGGCGGATGACCCACTGCGCGGCGTGGTCGCGGTGCCTCCTCAGGCTTGCGAGGGACCGTGCGGCCAAGGTGGCCAGTACGGCGTCCCGGCTCCGCATCAGCCGTTCGAACACCGCCACCCGCCACGCGGTGTACAGCAGCAGCCGCGCGACGGTGGCCGAGAAGCCGCCGTCCTGCCCCGGCCCGCAGTCGATCTCGACCAACCGCACGTTGCGGAACTCCGCGGCGGTCCGGAAGTACGCGAGACTGTCCTCGCCCCGCCCCGCGCCTTCGACCTCACCCGCGCGGTGCAGCAGGATCCTGGCTTCTCCCAGGAGATCGAGCGCGATCGCGCCGAGCGCCGCGGCCTCTTCCAGCTCCGGGGCGCGGACTCCCCACTCTGACAACCGGTGCGACAGGACCAGCGCATCGTCGCCGAGCATCAGGCAGTACTGCGCGAGATCCAGAGCGGACGCACCACTCGGAACCGAACGATCCACAGTGGACATTGAAGGTGCGCCGAGCACCCACTGCTGCACATCCGACGCACTGGACTGCACTTCAGACGTGTTCATGGCGACCTCGCAGACGCGGGCCGGCGGCCAGTCGGCACGTGCGAACCGCTTCCCCCACGAGCAGGTCCACATCGGTCGTGCGAATCCGCCGCTAGCCCCCTTACGGCGGGGAAACCAGTGTCACACCACCCGACCGGATTAGGGAAGCCTGATCAGCGGCACAAGGGACCAAGGACTCACCGCGCGGTCGGCCGCCGGAGCAGCCAGTACACCGGCAGCAGCACCGCCCACAGCACGGCGAGCGAGCTGGACACCGGCAGCAGCGAAAGGGTCATGTTGCGGCCGGCCACGCGCACCAGATCCGGGTTCCGCGAGTCGTACTCGACCCGGACCAGCTGCCCGGCCTGCAAGTCGGCCGGGTAGAGCACGCCGTTCGGCGGGATGTAGACGCGGCCCTCATCGGTGTTGAAGCGCACCACGGTCCGGGTCAGCGAGGTGTCCACCACCTCGGCCACCGCTTCGCCCTTGGACTCCTCGATGGTCCGGTCGTTGATGAAGCACGCACCGACGATGGACAGCCCCATCACGGTCAGCAGCAGGCCGAACACCAGCACGCCTCGCGCCGCACGCGCTCGCCCCCGACGATGGGGCGGCACCGCAACCGGCTGGTCACCGTCCGTACCGGTTTCGGTCACCGAGTCGGCCGCGTTCTGCGCCACCGCATCGCTCGCCACGGTGACCGATTGTAGGCACCCCGTCGGCGGCCACGCGCATGCCTTCGGTGCCGCCCACCTGTTGGCGAGCGACGCATACCCTCCAGGAGTGGCGACTACACCCAGGCTGCTGACGGCGCGAACCCGAAGGCTCGAAGCGGGCGACCCCCGATACGACCGGCCCCTGCTGGAACTGCTGCCGAGCGACTCCGTGCTCAGCTGGGTCCGCGACGGCTCCGGGCTCGTCGGCTGGGGCTGCGCGGCCCGCCTGGACGTTGCCGGTCCCGACCGCTTCAACCGGGCCGACGACTGGTGGCGAGAGCTCTGTCACCAATTCGAGGTCGACGACTCGGTCGGGCTGCCCGGCTGCGGTCCGGTGGCGTTCGCCAGCCTGGCCTTCGCCGACGACCCCGGGCACTCGGTGCTGATCGTTCCCGAGGTCGTCATCGGGCAACGGGACGGCGTGCGCTGGATCACCACGATCGGCGACGGCTCCACCGAACACCCGCCGGTCGAGCCCGTGCACCCACCCGGCACGGTGTCCTACAGCGACGGGCAGCTGTCCGCGACCGGCTACCGCCAGGCCGTGGCCGAGGCCGTGCACCGCATGCGGCGAACCGGCCACCTGGACAAGATCGTGCTCGCCCACGACCTGCTGGCCAGCACCTCCGAGCCGCTCGACGCCCGGTTCCTGCTGAACAACCTCGCCGCCCGGTACCCGACCTGCTGGACGTTCGCCGTGGACGGCCTCGTCGGCGCCACTCCCGAGCTGCTGCTCGAACGCGAGGGGTACGAGGTGCGGTCCCAGGTGCTGGCCGGCACGGTTTGGCCGCGAGAAGGACACACCACCGAGCAACTCGCCGCCGAGTTGATGGCCTCCGCGAAGAACCGCAGCGAACACGCCTACGCGGCGGAGTCACTGGCGGTTCGCCTCCGCCCCTTCTGCAGCGACCTCACGGTGCAGAACGAGCCGGAGGTCCTCCGCCTGCGCAATGTCCTGCACCTCGCGACGAACGTCGAAGGCAAGATCAGCGATAGCGGCACCCGCGATGGCGACGCAACGCTGCTGCGCATGGTCGCCGCGGTGCATCCGACGGCCGCGGTCGGAGGAACCCCGACCGATGACGCCGTGCGGGCGATCAGCGAGCTGGAAGGGATGGACCGGGGACGCTACGCGGGGCCGGTCGGCTGGCTGGACGGCAGCGGCAACGGCGAGTTCGCCGTGGCGCTTCGCTGCGCCCAAGTGGAAACCGCCGCCGCACCCGGCACCGAGGCCGAGCGCGGCGGCGGCAGGATCCGCCTGTTCGCCGGGTGCGGAATCGTCCCCGAATCCGACCCCGACCAAGAGGTCGCGGAGGCGGAAGCGAAGCTGCTCCCGGTCCGCGAAGCCCTCGAAGGCGTCCGCTAGCGAATCAGTGGTCGTGCAGCAGGGCGTGGGTGCGGTCGATCTCCGCCACTGCCTTCGGCGGCGCCACCGCAACGCGGGTCGCGCTCACCGGCACGCCCGTCGCCTCGCCGACCGGCGGCCTGCCCTTGGTGAACAACCAGGTGTTGAACAGCTCGTCGAGCTGCTTGCCGGAGCGCTGCTCGGCGAGCGCGATGAACTCCTCGATCGTGCCGGTGGAGTAGCGCTTCTCCGACACCCAGGTCCGGATGATGTCGAGCAGGGCCTCATCACCGACCACGTTCCGCAGGGCCTGCAGGGTCATCGCGCCCCGGTCGTAGACCGCGTCGCTGAACACTTCCTCCGCGCCGGGCTCGCCCGGCAGGACCTGCCAGAACGGGTCGTCGGCCGGGTGGGACGCGTAGTAGTGGTCGAACAGCTCCTGCGCGGTACCGGTGCCCTTCGCCTCCGACCAGAACCACTCCGCGTAGGACGCGAAGCCTTCGTTCAGCCAGATGTTGCGCCAGGTGTCCACCGACACCGAGTCGCCGAACCACTGGTGCGCGTTCTCGTGCACGACCACCGAGGTGTTCGCCCCGTTCCGGAAGAACAGGTGGCTGTAGGTCGGCCGGGTCTGGTTTTCCAGCGCGAAGTTCAGCCCCTCCGAGGAGACCAGGCCACCCTGCGCCTCGAACGGGTAGTCACCGAGCAGCCCGGTGAGGAACTCCACGACCTCCGGGGTGCGCTCGACGCTGGCCTTCGCCGGGCCCGCGAACTCGCCGAGGTTGTCGGAGTACGCGGTGACGAGCGGCTGCCCGAACGCGCCGGTCTTGGTGCTGATCTCGTACTGCCCGACGCCGATGAACGCCAGGTAGGTGGCGGTCGGCTTGGTCGTGCGCCACTGCCAGGTGGTCCAGCCCGCGAGGCTGGCGGTCTTGGTGTTCACGCCGTTGGACACCACCTCGGTGCCGTCCGGCACCGCGACGGAGACGTCGAAGGTCGCCTTGTCCCTGGGGTGGTCGTTGCTCGGGAACCACCAGGCGGCGATCTCCGGCTCCCCGACGGCGAGCGCACCGTCGGAGGTGCGGATCCACGGCTTCAGGCCATCCACCTCGACCGTGGACGGCACGCCCTCGTACTCGACGACGAAGGTCGCGAGGCTCCCCTCGGGCAGCGCCTCCGACGGCGTCACCGTCAGCTCCGAGCCGTCCTGCGAGAACTGCGCGGGCGCGCCGTTGACCCGCACCGACTTGGTGGGCAACGCGAAGTCCAGGTTGAACGCCGTCAGGTTCTGCGTCGGCTTCGCGACGATCGTCGTGGTGCCCTGCAGATGGTCGTCCGCGGGCTGGTACCGCAGCTGGATGTCGTAGTGCGAGACGTCGTATCCACCGTTGCCGTAACCGGGGAAGTAGTCGTCTCCCGCACCGGGCGCCCCCGGTCCGTCACTGCCGGCCAACGCCGGTGTGGCGAGCAGAGCCGTTGCGCAGCACGCCGCCGCCGTGGCTCGCAGGCCGTGTCGTCGAAACACCTGCCACCTCCTCGAACATCATGGTCGCTAGGAGAGTAAGGAGGCTCTCATCGACCAGGCATGTTTTCGGATCACAGGTTTTTCCCACAGTGCAGCGAAAATCCGCGAACGAATGCGGCGGGAGCACCGGCTACGGCCGACCGACTGCCCCGATCTGCGGATAAATACCCACCTTTCGAGCGACACCGGTCGCCCCGGCCTCGCCCGACGAACGTGTGACGCCGATCGCCCCGATTGCCGGGCAGATCGAATCCCGAGCGGCGAGAACACCGGTGCGCAGCCGGAACAGCCGTGCTAGATGCCCGGGAATCTTCCATCTCGGGGCGGCGATGCCCTGGGTCCGCAGGCACAACCGGCCACCGCAGGTTTCACATGCCGCGCGGACACCGACGATTCACGACGAGCCTCCGGATGGCTGGGAAGCCAGCGCGCATAGCGGTGCCGGAGCACGTCACGTTCGGCGGTGGTGGGCAGCAGGACGTCCGAGCCGCCGTCGCAGGGGGTTGAATCCGCTCCAGGGACGAATCGGCGATCATGATCCCGCCGCTGACGTCGTCGGCAACGGAACGCAGCAGGTCATCGACAGCGCCGCGCCGCCACACGATCCGGCTAGGCGTGCTTCAACTCGTGGGCCGGCGGAGGGTGCTGCGGCCAGCGTCGTTGCCAGAGCCCCAAGAGGTCGCAACCAGCCACCCGAGCACGGTATCCCCGCAGATTGGCCGACAAGCCCTGCCGTCAGCCGAGCAGTGCCGTGCGGACTGCGGCCAGCAAGCGCTGGTGCACCGAACGCAGCGCGGTGCGATCTGCCCGCACCTCGACGACGCGCAGGCCCGGCCGCCACTGCAGGGCAGCGGTGAGCTCGGATCGCTCGCGCACCAGCACATGGTCGACACCGTGCGCCGCGCAGAGCTTGCCGATGTCGGTTCCGTGCGGCGTGGCGAAGACCCGCTCGAAGGCCTCCCGGTGCTCGGGGCTTCCCTGTTCCAGCAAGGCGAAGATGCCGCCGCCGTCGTCGTTGAGCACGACGATCGTCAAGTCCGGCCGCTGTTCGTACGGCCCCAGCATCAATCCGTTGCTGTCGTGCAGGAAAGTCAGGTCGCCCAGGAGCGCGTACGCCGGTTGACCGTGCGCGACCGCGGCGCCGATCGCGGTCGACACCGTGCCGTCGATGCCGGCCACACCGCGGTTCCGGTGCACGACCACATCGGACCGCTGCCGCGCGGCCAAAGCGACGTCGCGGCTCGGGTTCGACGAACCCAGGACCAACAGCGCCTGTTCCGGCAACGCATCGACGACCTCGCGCGCCACCGCGGCACCGCTCGGCCAGCGCTCCAGATCGAGTGCGGCGTGCAGTGCCTCGGACGCCTTCTGGTCGGCGTGCTGCCACGCCGTGAGCCATTCGGGATCGGCATCTCCCGGCGCGGCACCGAAAGTCTCCGCAACCTCCCGCAAGTTGTGCGCCGGAGCCGCCCAGTCCACCCCACCGTGCGCGAGCAGCACCTCCACGCCGGTATCCGCCAGCAATAGCTGGACCTGCCGGAAAACAGTCGGGCGACCGACGCACAGCACCTGCTCGGGCCGGTGCTCCTGCATGAACTCGGGCAGGTTCAGCAGCCACATCCCGGTGCTGATCGCCGCCGAGCCGCCGACACCCACGCCACCGGATTCCGCCAACACCGGCCAGCCGTACCGATCGCCCCACTCGCCGGCTTTCTCGGCACCCCAGTCGGCGACGAGCACGAGTCCGCGCCGCGCATGCACCCGGGACAGTTCACTCGGCGCCTGACCTCGCTCGGAGACGTCCGTCCACCGTGCATCGTCCGGGCGGCCGGCCAGCGACTCGCACCACTGCTCGTCCCCGTCCGGCACCAGTGGCTCCCGGAACGGGATGTTCAGGTGCACCGGGCCGCCTCGCCCGCCGCCGGCCGCAGCGTGCCAGGCCCGGCACATCTGGCTTCGCCAGTACGCGTTCTGCCCTGGCCGGCTCTCCGCGACCGCGAGCTCGTCGAACATCCGTACCTCGGCGCCGAACAGCCGGTGCTGATCGATGGTCTGGTTGGCACCGGCCGCGCGCAGCTCCGGCGGGCGGTCCGCGGTCAGCACGATCAGCGGGACGCCCGAGTGGTATGCCTCACTGACCGCCGGATGCAGATTCGTCGCCGCGGTACCGGACGTGCAGACCACCACGACCGGCGACTGCGTCCGCGACGCCAGCCCTAACGCGAGAAAACCCGCGCTGCGCTCGTCGATGCGAACGTGCAGCCGTAACCGCTCTGCGTGCGCGGCTCGGTACAGTGCGTAAGACAGAGGTGCGTTGCGGGACCCCGGGGAGAGCACCACCTGCCGCACCCCGTTGCGGACGAGCTCGTCGACGATGACCTCAGCCTGGGCCGTGGACGGATTCAACCGATCACCTCTGAACATCGCTTGCGAACTCCGGCCGAGGGGGCCATGGTCCCTCTCGCCCTCGTTCGCGCAAGCGCCGGGCAGCTGCGGGGAGGCCCCCGCGCTGAACGCCTGCTGCGCCTATTGTCCCAGGTGTGCAGAATCCCCGTGTCTCTGAGCTGTTCGATCCGGCTTTGTGGGAGCCCGTGGCGGGCTTCGACTTCACCGACATCACGTATCACCGCTGCGTCGAGGACGGCCCCGGGAAAGGCACCGTGCGCATCGCGTTCGACCGCCCGGACGTCCGTAACGCCTTCCGCCCGCACACCGTCGACGAGCTGTACCGCGCCCTGGACCACGCGCGCATGACCAGCGACGTCGGCTGCGTGCTGATCACCGGCAACGGCCCGTCCACCAAGGACGGCGGCTGGTCCTTCTGCTCCGGCGGCGATCAGCGGATCCGCGGCCGTTCCGGGTACCAGTACGCCGACGGCGAGACCTCCGACACGGTCGACCCAGCCCGCGCCGGGCGGCTGCACATCCTCGAGGTGCAGCGGCTGATCCGGTTCATGCCGAAGATCGTCATCGCGGTCGTGCCGGGCTGGGCCGCCGGCGGCGGGCACAGCCTGCACGTCGTGTGCGATCTCACGCTCGCCAGCGCCGAGCACGCCCGCTTCAAGCAGACCGACGCCGACGTCGGCAGCTTCGACGGCGGCTTCGGCTCCGCCTACCTCGCCCGCCAGGTCGGCCAGAAGTTCGCCCGCGAGATCTTCTTCCTGGGGCGGCCCTACACGGCCGAGCAGGCGCACCAGATGGGCATGGTCAACGCGGTCGTCCCGCACGACGAGCTGGAGGCCACCGCGCTGCAGTGGGCCCGCGAGATCAACGGCAAGTCCCCGACCGCGCAGCGCATGCTCAAGTACGCGTTCAACGCCATCGACGACGGACTGGTCGGCCAGCAGCTGTTCGCCGGCGAGACCACCCGCCTCGCCTACATGACCGACGAGGCCGTCGAGGGGCGCGACTCGTTCCTGCAGAAGCGGACCCCGGACTGGTCCGCCTTCCCCTGGTACTTCTGAGCCGCCGGGACCGGTTCCGGGCGGGCCCGCACCGCTTGCTCCGGCGCGGGACCGGTCTCGTCCGCCATCGCCCGCAGGCGATCGGCCGAAGAGGTCCACCAGCAGGTCGGCCGGGCACACAAGCACGATCAGAACCATCATTTCCTCGACTCCTTCCAAGCGCGTACCAATTTCATCGGCCAAGAATTCGAACACTTGATCGCTAGAACAGGTGATCGAGTGTCGAAGTTCTCGCCGCGGCCGCGCGCTCTCCGAGGCCGGTGCTCCCCGACAATGGGCAGATGCCGAACGCCCGCGACCTGCAGCCGCTTCCCGTGCCACCCGGATCCGGGGCATTGGCCGTGCTACCTGCGCTGACGCGGGCACTGCACGGTGCCGGGCCGGCGCTGCTGCCGATCGCCGCCGGAGACGCGGCGGAGTCCCGCCGACTCGTCGCCGCCCTCGCCGACGGCGCACCGCTGACCAGCGCCGAGGACCATCCCGACGACCCGACGGCGCTGGTCATAGCCACCTCCGGCTCCACCGGCACCCCGAAGGGCGTGCTGCTCCCGGCGTCGGCGCTGCGCGCTTCCGCCGAAGCCACCCACCGCCGCCTCGGCGGCCCCGGCAACTGGCTGCTGGCGATGCCCGCTCACCACGTCGCGGGCATCCAGGTCCTGGTGCGGGCACTGCTGACGGGCACCAGCCCGCATGCCGTCGACACCTCTGCCGGGTTCCGCCCCGACGGGTTCGCGGCGGCGGCCCGGCAGGTGCTCGCCGCAGATGGCCCGCACTACACGGCCCTGGTACCAACGCAGCTGTCCCGGCTGCTCGACGCGGGCGGGGATGGCCTTGCCACGCTGCGGAAATTCGACGCGGTGCTGCTCGGCGGCGCCGCCACACCACCGGCCTTGCTGCGCCGGGCCCAGGACTCCGGTGTGCGGGTCACCACGACGTACGGGATGAGCGAGACCTCTGGCGGCTGCGTCTACGACGGACGACCGCTGGACGTCGCGAAGGTCCACGTCGACGGGGCGACCGGGCCGATCCTGCTGGCCGGGCCGATGCTGGCCAGGGGATACCGGCATCAGCCCGACGCGCCGGCATTCGCCGACAGCTGGTTCCGCACCGGCGACCTGGGCCGGTGGCAGGACGACCGGCTGGAAGTCCTGGGCCGCGCCGACGACATGATCATCAGCGGCGGGGTCAACGTGGCGCCGCTGCCGGTCGAGCGGGTCCTCACGGAACAGCCAGGGGTCCGCGAGGCGTGCGTACTCGGCGTGCCCGATCAGGAGTGGGGGCAGGCAGTGGTCGCCGCCGTCGTGCCCGCGGATCCGGTCGCCCCGCCTGCCGAGGACGCGCTCCGGGCCACGGTGCGCGAGCGGCTCGGCGCGGCAGCCGCGCCGAAGCGCATCGCCTTCCTCCCGGAGCTGCCGCTGCGCGGGCCTGGGAAGCCGGATCGGCGCGCGTTGGCGGCGCTGCTCGTTTCCTGAATCCGGGGAGGCTCTCGCCGACGGTCCTCGCGGGTGCGCGAAGATGACTCACATGGCGACTGTCGCTCAATGGATCGAAGGCGCTCGCATCCGCACTTTCCCGAATGCGATCGCACCAGTGCTCGCCGGCACCGGCGCGGCGGCGGGGATCGACAAGTTCGACCCCGTGACCGCGGTCCTGGCGCTGCTCGTCTCCATGCTGCTGATCATCGGGGTCAACTTCGCCAACGACTACTCCGACGGCATCCGCGGCACCGACGACGACCGGGTCGGCCCGTTCCGGCTGGTCGGTTCGGGTTCGGCGAGGCCGAGCGCGGTGCGCGCGGCGGCCTGGACCTGCTTCGGGCTCGCGGCCGCCGCCGGGCTCGGAGTTGTCATCCTAAGTGGACATTGGTGGCTGCTGGCCGTCGGCGCGCTCTGCATCGCCGGGGCCTGGTACTACACCGGCGGCAAACGCCCTTACGGCTACGCGGGTCTCGGCGAGCTCGCCGTGTTCGTCTTCTTCGGCCTGGTCGCGGTGCTGGGCACGATGTACGTGCAGGCCGACACGATCTCGGGCTCCGGCATCGGCGCGGCGGTGGGCATCGGATCGCTGTCCAGCGCGGTCCTGGTGGCCAACAACCTCCGCGACATCCCGTCCGACCGCGTCACCGGCAAGCGCACCCTCGCGGTGCTGCTCGGCGATCGCGACACCCGCACGCTCTACGTCGCGCTGACGCTCGTCCCGTTCCTGATCACGGTCCTGATCGGGCTGCGGAACTCCTGGGCGTTGCTCGGCTTCCTCGCCTTGCCCCTGCTCATCGTGCCGTTGCGCGCGGTGGCAGGCGGCTCTCAGGGACGCGCCCTGATCCCAGCGCTGCGCGACACGGGCTTCGCCATGCTGGCGTGGGCGATCCTCACCGGCGTCGCCGTCGCCATCGGCTGACGCGGACGGTCGCCCGGGAACTCGTTCCCACACCAGCTGATGTAGTGCGAACGGCCTGTTCGCCTCGATAGACGAGGTGAACAGGCCGTTCGCTTCATCCGCACCGGCCAGGGGCTCAGGGAACCTGTCACACCACGACGGCCGCGAGCACGTACTCCGCGACGAGCTCGGCCTTCTCGCACTGGTCGGTGCTCGCTTCGCCGGCCGTCACCGAGACCTGCAGCGTCGCGCCCGCCACACCGGCGAACACGGTGCAGTCGCTCGCGCGCATCGTCCGGGTACCGCGAACGGAACCCAGCTGGACCTCGTCGCGGCCGAGCGTCGCGAAGCCCTCAGGCTGGGCGCCGATCAGCACGGAACGCCCGCCCGAACTGGCCTGGAAGGTGCAGCCGCGCACGGGCGGATCGAAGCCGACCTCCCGGAACTCCCCGCGTTCCACCGGAAACGCCAGGGCGCTCAGGTCCCCCCGCTCGACCAGGCCGCAGAGCTGGTCGGCGGGCAGATCGGTGAGCCGTTTCTGCTGTTCCGGCGGCACTTTCCGGGTGATCGACGGGCTCGCAGACTCCGTCGCGGACTCCTCCGTCGAAGTGGTCGGCGTCGGCGGTTCGGAGGTCGGCGGTGCCTGCTCTCCCGACGTGCAACCGGCCACCACGCCGAGCAACGCGACCGCGGACAGCCAACCCCAACGCCTCACCGACACACCAACCTTCCTGCGCGGGCTCCCGCGTTCAGTCTGCCCGGAACTCGCCGGTGGCGTGGAAGCGGTCCAGCACCGCGGTCGGCGCGGTCAAGTCCAGACCTCGCTCGGCGACCCAGACGTCGTCGTAGTAGGTGTGCGTGTAGCGCTCGCCGCCGTCGCAGAGCAGCGTCACGATGCTGCCATTGCGCCCCTGCTGGATCAGCTCCGAAACCAGGACGAAGACGCCCCACAAGTTGGTTCCGGTGGAGCCACCCACGCGCCGCCCCAGAACCTTCTCGACCCAGCGGATCGTGGCGATCGACGCCGCGTCCGGCACCTTGATCATCCGGTCGATCGCCTGGCCGACGAACGAGGGCTCCACTCGCGGCCGCCCGATGCCTTCGATCAGCGAACCGGAGTCGCTGGTGCGGTTCGGGTCGCCGTCCCGCCAGGCGTCGAAGAACACCGAGTTCCCCGGATCCACGACGGCCAGCCTCGTGTTGTGCAGGCGGTAGCGCAGGTAGCGCCCGATCGTCGCGCTGGTACCGCCGGTGCCCGCACCGACCACCACCCACGCCGGCTCGGCGTGCGGTTCGAGCGCGAGCTGCTCGAAGATCGATTCGGCGATGTTGTTGTTGCCGCGCCAGTCGGTGGCCCGCTCGGCGTGCGTGAACTGGTCCATGAAGTGGCCGTCGAGCTCGGCGGCCAGCCGACGGGACTCGTCGTAGATCGCGCCCGGCTCGTCCACGAAGTGGCAGCGACCGCCGTGCCACTCGATGAGCGAGACCTTCTCGCGGCTGGTGGACCTGGGCATCACCGCGATGAACGGCAGCCCGAGCAGGCGCGCGAAGTAGGCCTCGGACACCGCCGTGGATCCCGACGAAGCCTCGATCACCGGTGTGTTCTCAGTCACCCAGCCGTTGCAGATCGCGTACAGGAACAGCGATCGGGCCAGCCGGTGCTTGAGCGAACCAGTCGGATGTGTTGACTCGTCCTTGAGGTAAAGATCGATGCCCCACTCCGCGGGCAGCGGAAAGCGCAGCAGGTGGGTGTCCGCGCTGCGGTTCGCGTCGGCCTCGATGATCCGCACGGCTTCGCTGGTCCAGCCGCGGGTCCGGGCGCAGGAGCGGTCGATGTCGAAGTTGTCGATCACTGCACGTCCGCGGTTCGCTCGCCGCGCAGCTGGGCGCGGAGTTCGGCGCGGCGCGCCCCGCGTTCGGCCATCCCGGCGGCGACCTTGCGACGCAGGCCGCCGAAGACGAGCAGCGACAACGGCATCGCCACCACGACGGCCACCGCGAGCGCGACCAGCATGGGAACGTGCACCAGGACCAGCAGCGCAGTGACTGCGGCCACCAGTCCGAGCCTGGCAAGGGTGTAGAGCGTGATGTCGCGCGTGAGGTTCGGCTGCGCGCCCTGGTCCGAGGTTGGGGCTTTCTGCTGTTCCTGCACGTCATCCAGGGTAGAGCAAGACGAGCCGGGCCCGGCCGGGCACCTTCCGGCCGCCCCACCGCGGACGCCCGAAGCGCCGTTTTCGTCCCTTACCTTCCCTTTACCTAAACCCAAATGTTCGAGTACCTGACCATCGAGGTGCCAGGATGCGACCGGAATGCCCGAAAACCCACTACTCGCAACGTGGAGGTCACCTGTGACCGCGACGACCCAGCAGCCTCGCCAGAACGGTCAGGAGCAGCTCCTCACCCCCGGTGAGGTCGCTGCGCTCTTCCGGGTCGATCCCAAGACCGTGACCCGGTGGGCGACCGCCGGCCGGATCGGTTCCATCCGCACCCCCGGCGGCCACCGCCGCTTCCGGGAGTCCGAGGTCCGCACCCTGCTGGCCGAGCTGACCAACGACGTCAACCGGTCGGTCTGAGCGGCGATCGGTGCGCCGAGCCGACGCCTCGGCCGTCGGCAAGCGCCCCGCCACCGAGGACCTGAAGATCGCCGGCGGTCCCAGCGACCGCCGATCCAGGTGGCGCCTCGCCCCTCAGCGAGGCGCCACCTGGATCCGTCTGCGATGACACCACCTGCGACGACGACAACCACGCCCGGGATTGGCTAATCTCGAAGCGGAACAGTTGGAGGTGGCCACGATGATCTACGTTCTGGCAGCGATCGGTGCGCTCACCATCGCCGTGCTGATGTGGAAGGCCTTCGGCCCCCAGGCGACCGGGGAGGCCCGACGCCCCCGGCAGGCGCCGATCGCACCGGACGACGATCCCGATTTCCTGCGCCGGATCAGCGAGCAGCAGCGCAAGCAGCGCCGCGGCGAAGACGACTGAGCACGGCGTCGGGGCGGGCGGCGCCCACCCCGACCGGCCGTCAGCCCCGATTGCGGCCGGAAGCCTGCGGGAAGTCGTCGGCCACGATCGCCGCCAGCTCCAGCAGCGCCATCCGGGTGGGCATCTCGAGCTGGTCCAGCTCCACCTCCGCACCCTCTTCCAGGTGCGGATCGAACGGAATCTTCGAAACCGCGCGGCAGCGCGACCCGAAGTGCGCGGCCAGCTTGTCCACGTCGACCTTGCCGGACCCCGGGCGAACCGAGTTGATCACGGCGACGGACCGGGCCACCAGATCGCCGTACCCGTGCGCGTCCAGCCAGTCCAATGTGGCCGAGGCGCTGCGCGCCCCGTCGATCGAGCTGGACGACACGATGACCAGCGAGTCGGCCATGTCCAGCACGCCCTTCATCGCGGAGTGCATCAGGCCGGTGCCGCAGTCGGTCAGCACCACGTTGTAGAAGTGCTCCAGCAGCGTGACGGTGCGCCGGTAGTCGTCCTCGCTGAACGCCTCGGAAACGGCTGGATCCTGTTCGCTGGCGAGGATTTCCAGCCTGCTCGGCCCCTGCGAGGTGTACGAGCGGACGTCGCTGTACTTGCGGATCCGGTGCGCATCCCGGAGCAGGTGCCGCACGGTCGCGGTGGTCTCCAGCGGGATCTTCTGGCTCAGCGTGCCGCGGTCCGGGTTCGCGTCGACGGCGATCACCCGGTCGCCGCGCAGCGAGGAGAAGGTGGAGCCGAGCGTGGCGGTGGTGGTGGTCTTGCCCACGCCGCCCTTGAGGCTCAGCATCGCGATCTTGTAGCAGCCCTGCAGCGGCTGGTTGATCCGGGCGATCAGCTCGCGCCGCCGCCGGTCGGCCGGGCCCTCGCCGAAGTTCACGGTCTTGCCGCTGGCCAGGTAGACGGCCTTGCGCCAACCCGACTGGGGTGACCGTTTGGTCGGCCGGAGCAGCTGAGCGGACGAGAGGTCCTGGCCGAACGGCTGATCCCCGCCGCCCGCGGGCTGGGCAGCCTGGGGGTATGACGAATACGACTGCTGCGGGCCAGGTTGCGGCCCGCCCTGCTGGTTCTGCTGCGGGTACGGCCCGGACGGTCCACCGGACACCGGCT
Source organism: Saccharopolyspora sp. NPDC045941 (assembly GCF_056431445.1). NCBI lineage: Bacteria > Bacillati > Actinomycetota > Actinomycetes > Pseudonocardiales > Pseudonocardiaceae > Saccharopolyspora > Saccharopolyspora sp. NPDC045941. The sequence goes on along the minus strand of NZ_JBWKKU010000079.1, from coordinate 16,772 downwards.
GGTACGGCCCGGACGGTCCTCCGGACACCGGCGGGTACGGCCCAGACGGTCCTCCGGAAACTGGCGGGTACGGCCCGGATGCTCCTCCGGACACTGGCGGGTACGGCCCAGACGCTCCACCGGACACCGGCGGATACGGCCCGGACGCTCCACCCGAAACCGGCGGGAAGGGTCCGGAAGGTCCGCCGGAAACCGGGTAGGGACCCGACTGCCCTCCTGGCACCTGGTGCGGGCCCGAGACGTTCGGCTGGTGGTGCGGGCCGGAAACCGTCGGGTCGCCGTACTGCGGGCCCGCCGGGAACTGCGGGCCGGACTGGCTCGGGTCGGCGTACTGCGGCTGCGCTGCGGCGCCGCCCGGCGCACCGCCCGGGTAGTACGGCTGCGGGGCGTCGCCGGCCGAGTACTGGCGGGGTTGCTCGGCCTGCGACGGATCGACGTACGACGGCGTCGGGTGTTCGGCGGGATTCGGTTGTCCCGGCGAGGTCTCCGGGTCGGCGTACTGCCCCTCCGTCGCCGCTCCGTTCCCGCTGCCCGTGGATTGCGGCTCGGCGATCGCACCGTCGGCCTGCGTCGCGGCGGTGCCCGTCTCGCGCCGCGCTTCGGGCTCTTCGTACTGTCCGGTCACCGTTGCCGTCCCTCCAACAATCGAGTCGCGCCCTGCCGGACCGAATCGAGATCTCCCCGTCTCCGCAAGGCACGGTAGTCCCAGATATACCCACAAGTCACCGGGGGTGGCCGGTCGGCTCCGCAAACGACCACCGCCCGCCGAACCTGGCTTGTGCAGGTGGCGGGCGGTGTTCCGGGAATTGCGGTCGCAGCGGCCGGTTTTCGTGTTCGCCCCGGTCGGGGCGGATCACCGGCTCACAGTCCAGCGTACGAGTGAAGCCCCGCGACGACGATGTTGATGAAGAACAGGTTGAAGATCATGACGGCCAGACCCAGGATGTTGATCCACGCCGACCGGACGCCCCGCCAACCGGCCGTGGCACGGGCGTGCAGGTACGCGGCGTAGACGACCCACGCGATGAACGAGCAGGTCTCCTTCGGGTCCCAGCCCCAGAACCGGCCCCAGGCGGCCTCGGCCCAGATCGCGCCCGCGACGATCGCGAACGTCCAGACCGGGAAGATGATCACCGTGGCGCGGTAGGCCATCCGGTCCAGCGCCTGGCTGGTCGGCAGCCGGGGGCCGAACTTGGCCAGCTTCAGCGGGTTGTTCTCGTACCGGGACCGCAGCAGGTAGAGGACGCTGGCCACACCGGCGAAGAGCAGCACGCCGCTGGAGACGATCGCCGCCGCGACGTGAATCACGATCCAGTACGACTGCAGCGACGGCTGCAACGGCGCGGCCTGGGCGTAGAGCACGGTGCCGGACAGGAACAGCAGCAGGATGACCGGCAGCATCAAGAAACCGCCGAGCCCGCGCAGCTGCGTCGGGGTGGCTTCGCGCCGCTCCGCGCGCATCTGCCGGAACAGCACGATGACCCAGGCGACCACCGCCGCCAGGCAGATCGCCGAGCCGAACTCGTACATGTTGCCCCACGGCACCCGGCCGGTGGCGAAACCGCGAAGCAGGAGGGAGGCCGCGTGGACCAACGCGCCGAGCACGGTCATGGCGACGGCCATGCCGCCGAGCCGCTCGCTCAGCGGGCGCTTCGCCGGGGTCTCCACGTGCCCGATCGTCGGCGTCGCGGTGGTCCCGCCACCGGCGTTGACCAGGGCCGGCTCCTTCTTTCGGGCGCCCGCCCCGGTCCTGCCGTAGGCGAACTCCGCGAAGTACAGCAGCATCGCGGCGATGTAGACGACCACGGATGTGGCGTACGCCATGTCGCTGTAGGTCGACAACGTCTGATTGACCGGCATCAGCTCTTCCTTTCGCGCGCGGGCCCAGCGACCGCGCGTGACTCCGGCGAGTGGTCGACGCCCGTGCCGAGGAGCTCGGCGGCCAGCCTGGTGAACTCCTCGCCATAACCGGCCTGGTCGGTGCGGGCGAGTCCGCCGACTTCGACAACGGTACGCGCGGAACCGGGTTCATCCGGTTCCGGGTTCGGCACGACGCGGACCCACACGCGGCGGCGCTTGATGGTCAGCGAGGTGCCGATGCCGAAGATGATCGCGATGGCGAAGCCGAGCACCCACGGCTGGAACGGGTCGTGCGAGACCTGCAGGTTGGCCCAGCGCTTGACCGCGTCGAAGCGGACCTTGGTGCCGTCGTCGAGGGTGATCTCCTCGCCGAGGCGCAGGTTCTCGCGGGCGACCCGCTCGAGCCTGCCCTGATCCACCATGGACTGGTCGACGCCGAAGATCGACTGGCCGCGGCCGGAGTCGAGGCCGAGGTCGCCGCGCAGCACGTCCACGGCGACGGTCGGGTCCAGCAGCTCCGGGAAGCCGGAGCTCAGCACCTTGCCGTCGAAGGTGGCGGTGGGCGCGAACAGGCCGGTGATCGCGAGCTGCTTCTGGCGTCGCTGCACGTCGTCCTGCACGCCCGGCGGGTCGAACTTGGTGGCGCCCTGCGAGAGCATCGTCTGCACGGAAACCGGCTGCCACTGGATGATCCCGGTGCGCTGCTGGCCGTCGGGGAACGTCACCGTGAACTGCGGGGCGTATCCGTTGCCGGTCAGGTAGACGCGGTCGCCTGCGATGCGCAGCGGGTGGTTGACCTGCAGCAGGTACGGCTGCCAGGTGTTGGTGTCGAGGTCTTCATCGACCTGGTACTGCATGTCCACGCGGAAGCTCTCGACCTGCCCGGACGGGAGGTACTGCACGTCGAAGTCGTTGACGCGCACGCAGAACGGGTTGAGCTGGGTGCCGTCGACGGTGAGCCCGGCGCGGAAGGAGTCGTAGTTGTAGGTGCCGGCGTTGCAGAACTCGGAGCCGTTGGCCACGACGATGACCTGGCCTTCGTAGCCGTACAGCTTGCCGCCCGCGACGCTGATGAGCATGCCCACCAGGGCGAAGTGGAAGACGAGGTTGCCGATCTCGCGCAGGAAGCCGCGCTCGGCGCTGATGGACCGCCCGCCGTCGGCCTCCTCGCGCTCGACCGTGCGCCAGCGGCGCAGCCGCTTGCGGGCGGAGGTCATGACCTCGTCGACTGAGGCGTCGAGGGTGGCCTTCTCGTAGTGCGGCATCCGGGCGAGGTTGCGCGGCGTCCGGACTGGCTTGCTGCGCCACTGCTTGTAGTACTCCCAGCAGCGCGGCAGCAGGCAGCCGATCAGCGAGATGAACAGCAGCACGTAGATGGAGGCGAACCAGACGGAGCTGAACACCTCGAACGCGCCGAGCTTGTCCAGGATCGGCGCCAGCGTCGGGTAATCGCCGAAGTAGCGGTCCACTTCGGACTGGTTGAGCGAGCGCTGCGGGATCAGCGCGCCGGGCAACGCGGCGAGCGCGAGCAGGAACAGCAGCACCAGCGCGGTGCGCATCGAGGTCAGCCCGCGCCACGTGTTGCGCAGGAACGCCAGGGTGCTCTTGAGGAATACGGGCATCAGATCAGCGTTTCGAAACCGGCGATCGGCTCACGCAGCACTGCGATCAGCTCTCCCCACAAACCGGTGACGAGCAGGAGGCCCACCACGATCAGCAACACACCACCCGCGATCTGGATGGCCCGGGCCTGGCGGCGCAACCACCCGGTGCTCCGGATCGCCCACCGGGCACCCAGCGCGAGCAGCACGAACGGCGTCCCCAGGCCCAAGCAGTACGCGGCGACCAGCAGGACCCCGCGGACCGCGGTGCCGGTGGTCGCGTCGGTGGCGATGGCGATGGAGGTCACGCCCGCCAGCGTCGGCCCGAGGCACGGGGTCCAGCCCAGGCCGAACACGGCGCCCAGCAGCGGCGCGCCCCAGATCCCGGCCCTGGGCACCCGGTGGATGCGCAGGTCGCGCTGGAGCGCGGGCACCAACCCGACGAACACGAGGCCCATCGCGATCGTGACCACGCCGCCGATCCGCTGCAGCAGCAATTCGTTCGCCAGCAGCGCGTCGGACAGCCCGAGCAGCAACAACGTCCCGGACGCGAACACCACGGTGAACCCGGCCACGAAGAGCAGGGCCGCTCCGGCGACCCGCCAACGCCCGCGGCGGCTCTGTTCGGCTTCCGCGACGTTCACCGGCGGGGCGTCGGCGCCGACGACACCGGCCAGGTAGGCCAGGTATCCGGGCACCAGCGGCACCACGCAGGGCGAGGCGAAGCTGATCGCCCCGGCGAGCGCTGCGATCGCCGCCGCGAACAGCAGCGGTCCGGTCGCGGCGAGCTCGGTGGGGTTCACACCTCGAGGGTAGGAAAGTCAAGAGGGCGATCTACCACCGGGCTCGGTGAACCGGCCCACATCTTTCCTGGTGAACGCATTGCGCAGGCACAACACGGGCTCACCAGGGCCTAAAGTCCCGCGTTTTCAGGACCATCACCGGCCCCCTTCCGGACCGCTGTGAGGCGAGCATCACCACCAGGCGCTTCAGGCGCTCGGCCCGCTGTTTTCGCGCGAAGGCGGCGGGCACACCGCCGGCACCCCTGAGCGGAACGCGGCTCAGCGCGGTTCGGCGGCGACCTTCTGCACCTCGGGGAGCAGTTCGCTCTCCAGCATTTCGGTCAGGAAGACCGCCGCGACCCGGTGCTGCCGGTCGAGCACGATCGTGGCCGGCACGGTGCTGCGCGGGAACTGCCGCAGCGCCAGCAGCGTGCGGCCCGCCGGATCGAAGATCGACGGGTACGTGAGGCGCCGGTCGCGGTGGAAGTCCGCGGCGGCCGACTGGCTGTCCCGCACGTTGATGCCGAGCACCTGGACGCCCTGGGCGGCGGTCTTGTCCTGCACCGCCTGCAGGTCGTCGGCCTCCGACCGGCACGGCCCGCACCACGAGCCCCAGATGTTCAGGACCACGACCTGGTCCTTGAAGTCGTCCAGCCCGATCTGCTTGCCCGGCTCCAGGAGGCTGTCACCGGACATCCCGCTGACCCGGCCGCGCTGCTCCGGCGGGTAGAAGATGCGGGTCTGCCCACCGGGCGAGACGAAGGTGAACTCACCGCCGCCGCCCTGCGACACCGCGTCGTCGCCCTGCGTCGCACAGCCTGCGACCAGCGCTAACGCCGCCGCGACCAGCCCGAACCGCACCAACAGTCGTTTCATGCCCCTGTCACCTTCGGATCGGTCTCACCGGCCGGTTCGACGTAGGCGATCCGCACCAGTTCCTCGCCGCGGAACACCAGGCTGGTCAGCGACGCCAGCGAGCACTGCCGCCGCCGCGGGTCGTGCCACATCGGCTTGCCCTCGAGGAACCGACGCAGCGTCCAGATCGGCAGCTGGTGCGAAACGCACACCGCCTCGTGGCCGGCCGCCGCCGACCGGGCCCGGTGCGCTGCGCCCAGCATGCGGTGCGCGATCTCGAGGTAGGGCTCGCCCCACGACGGCCGCAGCGGGTTCCAGAGCTTCGGCCAGTGCTTCGGCGACCGCAGCGCACCGTCGCCGACCGAGACCTTCAGGCCTTCGAAGCGGTTGTCGGCTTCGACGAGCCGGGCGTCGGTCGCCACGTCGAGCTGGAACGTCGTGCCGATCGGCATGGCCGTCTGCTGCGCGCGCTGCAGCGGCGAAGCGACGACGTGGGCGACGTCGCGCCCGGCCAGGAACTCCGCGACGACCTTCGCCTGCTGCTCTCCCCGGTCCGACAGTCGGTACCCCGGCAGCCGCCCGTAGAGGACGCCATCGGGGTTGTGCACCTCACCGTGGCGCAGGAAGTGCACCACCGTCTTCTCGCCGGTCATGCTTCCGCCCCCGGGTCGGTGGCCGCGGCTGCGGCGCGGGCCGCGTGCGGCAGCGCTTCGGCGATCGCTTCGAATGCCGCTTCGTCCATCGCCGCGTTGACGAACCAGGATTCGAACGCGCTCGGCGGCGCGTAGACGCCGCGCCTGAGCAGTTCGTGGAAGAACGGCGGGAACCGCCAGACCTGCTGGGCCTGCGCCTGCTCGTAGTTGTGCACCGGCGTCTCGCTGAAGAAGACGCTGACCATGTTCGCCGCGAAGGCGACCTGGTGCGGCACGCCCTCGGCGGTCAGCGCAGCGCCGAACAGGTCGCCGAGCCGCTTGCTGTTGCGGTCCAGCGCCGCATAGACCTCGGCGTCGGCGGCGCGCAGGTTGGCCAGCCCGGCAGCGACGGCGACGGGGTTCCCGGACAGCGTGCCCGCCTGGTAGACCGGCCCGGACGGGGCGAGGCGGGCCATGATCTCGGCGCGACCGCCGAAGGCGGCCGCGGGCAGCCCGCCGGACATCACCTTGCCGAACGTGTAGAGATCGCCGGCGACGCCGTCGACGCCGAACCAGCCGGCCGCGGAGACCCGGAAACCGGTCATGACCTCGTCCATGATCAGCAGCGCCCCGGCGGCGCTGGTGATCTCCCGCAGCCCGGCGTTGAAACCGGGCAGCGGCGCGACCGCGCCCATGTTGCCCGCCGCGGCCTCGGTGATCACGCAAGCGATCTCGTCACCCTGCTCGGCGAAGACCTGCCGGACGGCGTCGAGGTCGTTGTAGGGCAGCACGATGGTGTCCGCCGCCTGCGCACCGGTGACGCCCGGCGAGGTCGGCAGCCCCAGCGTGGCGACCCCGGAGCCGGCGCTGGCCAGCAGCGCGTCGACGTGGCCGTGGTAGCAGCCGGCGAACTTGACGATCTTCTGGCGGCCGGTGAACCCGCGGGCCAGCCGCACGGCGCTCATCGTCGCCTCGGTGCCCGAGTTGACCAGCCGGACCTGCTCAACCGGCTCGACGCGGTCGATGATCTCCTGCGCGAGGTCGATCTCACCGGCGCCCGGGGTGCCGAAGGAAAGGCCGTGCGAAGCGGCTTCCTGCACGGCACGGACCACGTCGGGATGCGCGTGGCCGTTGATCATCGGGCCCCAGGAGGACACCAGGTCCACGTACCGGTTGCCGTCGGCGTCCCACAGGTAGGCGCCTTCGCCGCGGACCATGAAGCGGGGTGTGCCGCCGACCGAGTGGAACGCCCGGACCGGCGAGTTGACGCCGCCCGGGGTCACCGCGAGGGCACGCTCGAACAGCTGCCGCGACCGCGGAGCCGGATCGTCGTTCGAGTTCGATGCGGGGTTCGCAGAAGCTGTCACGTCACCAGTCTGACAGGCGCGGCGAAGTGACCGGTCACACCCCGTTCGACTCCCGGCGGCGGGCCCGCAACGCCAGCACCAGCTGGCGGATCGCGTCGACCAGCAACAGCCCGGCCAGGGTCGCGGCGCCGACCGCGGCGGCCAGCCAGCTCCCGATCGACCTGGTGACGACGTCGACGGCGCCCTCCGGACCCGGCAGGTAGATCGTCACCGTCCCCTGCCGCCACGACCACCAGGCTGCGAACGCCAGCCCCACCGCCGCGACCAGCTCGATCCCGGCCACGGCGGCCCGCCAGGGCTGGTTCAGCCCGGCCGAGCCGGTCGGCGCATCGGCGTGCTCGACGTCGTCGTCGCTGAGTCGCGGCCCGGAGGCGGGCCACGGTTCGGGAGTCGTCACGCGAAGAAGCGTCTCATGACCGACCGTGCACGCCGCAAACCAGCGGCCAACCGGCGACGCGCGGTCATTTCTCCACGAGCCGGGCGAGCGCCGACGACAACGCTTCGGGGTTCTTCGCCCAGGCCAGGACCACCTCGTCGGGTTCGAGCCGGAGCGGGACCTCGCCGGTTCCCTTCGGGACCGTCCAGCTCCCGCCGAGCACCCGCGCCCCCACCGGCGCGCCCACGTCGGTGACCGCCGCGATGCGGCCGACCTCGAGTTCTTCCCGTCCCAGCACCAGCTGCGCGGGCGTCAGCCGCACCGAGACGAGCCGCCGGCGGCCGTACACCCAGATCGCGGCGGCCACCGCGAGCCCGCCGCCGACCAGCCCCCAGAGCGGCGCGTTCACCGGGCCCGGCGTCAACGCTTCGACACCGAGTCCGAGCAGCGCGAACGCCGGTCCCCACAGCACCGGCCACCAGCTGCTGCCGCGCTCCGAGTACAGCACCGGTTCAGTCATGCTCACCCGTCAGCCAGTCCGTGCTCGGGCGCCGCCACATGAGCACCGCAGCGGCCGCGCCGAGGATCAGCACGATCACGTTCACGCTGAACACCGCCCCGGTGCCCAACAGCATCAGCAGGTGCACGACCGCGAACCCGGACAGCACGCCGCGAGCCCACGCGCGCCGCCGGAACATCAACGCCCCCAGCACCAGGTAGGCCGCCACCAGCACCACCGCGATTCCGATGTTCACCAGGAGCAGCTGCTGCGCGCGGTCGGCCGCGTCCGCAGGCGTGGCCTGGTCCTGCGTGATCAACCGCCCCGCCAGGTCGCCGCGCCCGACCCACATCAGCGCCGACTGCAACGCCAGGACGAGCGCCACCACCCACCACAGGACGATGGCGAGGCGCAGTGGTCGCGGCGAATCCATCAGAACCGGCTCGCCGCCTTGAAGTACCAGTTCGACGGCTTCAGGTAGACCAGCGCGGTGAACACGAGCATCCCCACCAGGCCCAGCCCGGTCTGGCTGTAGGACAACGCGAAGAACGAGCCGGGCAGCTGCCGCTGGTCCAGGTCGCCGGTCATCGTCATGCTGCCGCCCTGGATCAGGCTGATGACGCCGACCAGCATCCAGATGCCGGCGAGGACCGTGAGCGTGATCCGCGCCCAGTTCTTCCCGGCCCGCATCTTGAAGCCGAAGAGGATCCACAGCCCGGTCAGGATCAGGTAGATGATCGTGAGGACCACGAAGAAGAACAGCAGGAAGCCGTTGGCGATGGACGCGAGCTGCCGGTCGATGTCCGAGTCACCGGTGGTCCCGGCGATGGAGTCGTTCACGAAGCCCTGCAGCATCAGGTAGCTCAGCACGGAGAGGACCGTGGCGACCAGCGGCACGACGACCGCGATCCAGAACGCGATCTCGACGGTGATCGGCCGCTGGAACGCTGCCAGCTCCTGCGCCGGCACCGGCGGCGCCGCGAACGGATTCGACTGCGGATACTGCGAAAACCCGCCCTGCGGGTACTGCTGCGGAAAACCGCCGGAGGGAGTCCCGCCGTGCGGGTACCCACCTTGTTGCCAAGGATTTTGCGGTGGAGTCACGCGGCAAACAGTATGAACAGGGCAGACCCGCTGTCCACTTGGTTGGTCAAACTCACCTGCCCGCCACCAGCTTGATGTAGTCGTTCGACGGCTTCAGGAACACCAGGAGCGTGAACAGCACCGGCGTGAAGAACGCCAGGAACATCTGGAACATGCCGATGATCGCGACGGCCGAGATCATCGGCAACCCGTAATCGGTGAGGTTGTACGTGAAAGTGATGATCGAGTAGAGGTCGTAGAGCAGCCAGAGCGCGGCGAGCACGACCAGCGCGATCCGCGCCCAACCGCGCCCGCGGCGCAGCTGCAGCGAGAACACGATCCAGAAAGCGGCGCACACCACCGCGGCGAGGGTGAAGCCGCCCTCGAAGAGCATGAAGGACCAGGAGCTCCACACGTACTTGCCGAACTCGACGAGCAAGACCACCAAGGTCAAAACGCTCAGCATCGCGGACAGCGGTGGCACCACCAAGCCGAGGATGCTCGCGAACTTCAAGGTGCCGGGCGCGGGCGGCTTCGCTCCGGGCGCCGGCTGCTGCGGGTGCCCGAACTGGGCCTGCTGCGGGTGGCCGAATTGGGCCCGCTGCGGATAGCCCGGCTGCGGCTGGAACTGCTGCGGGTTGGGCCCCTGCGGCGGCCAAGGGTTCTGCGGCGACGTCACCCGCCGACCGTATTACAGGTGATCAGCCGGGCGGGCCGACTTCGGGGACATCCGGGCACCGGACGGCCACGCCCAAGACCAGGGCGGGGCCGTCCACGTCGCCCGCCGGACTCACCTGCCCTGCACGGCCTTGAAGTAGTCGTTCGACGGCTTCAGGAAGACCAGCACGAGGAACAGCACCGTCGTCACCATCACGAGGAACATCTGGACCATGCCGATGATCACGGTCGGCTGGCTGATGGCCTCCCCGAAGTCGCCGCCGACCGCCAGGAAGAACGAGGCGATCGAGTACACGTCGTAGAGCAGCCAGAGCACGGCCAGGACCACCAGCGCGATCCGCGCCCACCCGCGCCCGCGGCGCATCACCAGCGAGAAGACGATCCAGAGGATGGCGCACACCACCGCGGCGACGGTGAAGAAGGCGTTGACCGCCAGGACCGACCAGGTGCTCTCCAGGTAGTCGCTGAGCATGACGAGCAGGACCACGAAGCTGATCATGCTCAGCACCGCGGACAGCGGCGGCACCACCAGGCCGAGGATGCTCGCGAAGTTCACGGTGCCGGGCAGGCGCGGCTTCCCGCCGGGCATATGCTGCGGATGGCCCACGGGTACCTGCGGATAGCCCGCGTGCTGCGGGTTCGGGTTCTGCTGCCAGGGGTTCTGCGGCGACGTCACCCGAAAACACTAATACAGCGGACCATCCCGACGTATCGGAAACGTGCTCAGCGGTGCCGGCCGTGCTGGAAGTACTGGTTCGACGGCGCGAGGTACGCGAAGACCATGGTCGCCGCCACGGCCAGCAGCTGCAGCAGGGACAGCAGCGAGGCCACGATGCCGCCGCCGGCCACCGACGGGATCGTTAGCAGGATCCACACCGCGCCGATCACCGTGATGACGATCCGCGCCCAGTTCCGCCCGCGGCGCATGAAGAACAGAAACATGATCCACAACGCCGCGATGACCACCACGATCACGACCACCATCACCAGCACCGCGTTGTAGATGCTGCGCGCCTGGTCCATCGTGATCGGCTGGCCCTGCGCGGCGGTCTCCTCCAGCACCGCCCGCAACTCGGCGTCGGACACCAGCAGGAACGACGCCGCCAGGATCGCGAAGCCCACCACCACGCTGGCGATCCCCGCCCAGAAGGCGTAGTCGATCGTGGTCGGCCGCCACGGCCCGGACAGCTCGTGGCCGGGCTCCTGCGGGTCGCGCTCTGGTTCCTGCGGCGGTGTCACCTGCTCCAGGTTAGGAATCGCGGAGCCCACCGTCCAGGCATTATGACCAACCGTTACCCGGCCGCCCCGTTGCGTTACCGGGCCGGCGGCTGCGCACCGCGTAGAAGAACCGGTTCACCTCCGGGCGGTACATGAACACGATCGCGGCGATCTGGACGACCATCACGACCAGCGAGAACGCGACGTCCGCGCCGGTGATCCCGACGCCGGTGAGCTCGCGGATCAGCGCCCCGCCGACCAGCGAGACGGTGAGCACCGTGATCAGCGCGTTGAAGATCCCGAAGCCGCCGAAGACGGTGAGCACGACGCGCGCCCAGTTGCGGCCTTCCAGCATCCGCCGGGACAGCATCAGGTACACCAGCAGGATCAGCGCCTTGAGCAGGAACGTGAACATGATCCCGCTGTTGGCCGCGGCCTCCAGGTCCTGCGTGGTCATGGTCGGCTGGATGTGGCGCAGTTCGGCGATCAGCTTGGGCCGGTCGAGGAGCTGGACGAACGCCTGCACGACGCCGAGCAGCACCGACCCGATCCACAGCCACTTCGCCGTCTGCAGCGCCTGCGGCGCCGACGGCGGCTCCGGCTCGGGTACCGGTCGGCCGAACGCGTCCACCTGCTGCCCCAGGTCCGTCATGCCCGCGCGTCCCGCAACCAGCGCGCGGCTTCGACCGCCCAGTAGGTCAGGACGATGTCGGCGCCGGCCCGCCGGATCGAGGTCAGGGTTTCCAGCACGGTGCGCTGCCGGTCCAGCCAGCCGTTGGCGGCCGCGGCCTCGATCATCGAGTACTCGCCGGACACCTGGTAGGCGGCCACCGGCACGTCGGCCACGCCGGCGATGTCGCGCAGCACGTCCAGGTAGGACATCGCAGGCTTGACCATCACCATGTCGGCGCCCTCGGCGAGGTCCAGGTCGGCCTCGCGCAGCGCCTCCCGGCCGTTGGCCGGGTCCTGCTGGTAGGTCTTGCGGTCGCCCTGGAGCTGCGAGTCCACCGCTTCGCGGAACGGGCCGAAGAAGGCGGAGGCGTACTTCGCCGAGTAGGCCAGGATCGAGGTGTCGCCGAAGCCGGTCGCGTCGAGCGAGTCGCGGATCACGCCGACCTGGCCGTCCATCATCCCGCTCGGGCCCACCACGTGCGCCCCGGACTGGGCCTGGACCACGGCCATCTCGCCGTAGATCTGCAGCGTGCGGTCGTTGTCGACGTTGCCGTCCTCGTCCAGGACGCCGCAGTGCCCGTGGTCGGTGAACTCGTCCAGGCACAGGTCGGCCATCAGCACGGTGTCGTCGCCGAGCTCGGAGTGCAGGTCGCGCAGCGCGACGTTGAGGATGCCGTCCGGGTCGACCGCGCCGGAGCCCTCGGCGTCGTGCGTGGTCGGCACGCCGAAGAGCATCAGCCCGCCGACACCGGCGTTGACGGCGTCGACCGCGGCCTTGCGCAGCGAGTCACGGCTGTGCTGCACGACGCCGGGCATCGACGCGATCGGCACCGGTTCGGTCGCGCCCTCGCGAACGAACATCGGAAGCACCAGGTGGCGGGGCTCCACGGAGGTCTCGGAAACCAGTCGGCGCAGCGCAGGGTTGCGACGCAGTCGGCGCGGACGGTGCGAGGGGTACATGACAGCGGCTCCCCAAACAGGCTCGACGGGGTGACACCACGAGCGTAGCGATCCGACAGAACGGACGAGCCGAGGGCTCGGCCCTGGCCCCGCGACCCTCGTGAGCGTTCAAGCCGGTAAGAACCGGAACCAACGCTCACGAGGTCGAACCGCCCAGTCTTGAGCGCGTCGAGGAAACCGCGCGCCGACCGGCAATTCCGCGTCAAAGCCCGGTTGCTCGCGCCTGGTGATTGCTAGCTTCCACACATCTGTTCGACCAGCTGCACAGGAGCAGGGACTTGACCGCTCGGCCGTCTCGCCTGGTCGCGATACTCGCGGCTCCCGGCGACATCTCCTTCCACGACGCGACAGATCTGCGGCTGCTCGCCGCGATGACCGAGGAGGACCGCGCCCAACTGCGGGCGGTCGCCCGGTCCGGCACGGGCTGGGATCGGACGTTCGCCGCCGTGGCTCTCGCTCGCCTTCGGGACGAGGCCGCCGGCGATCTGCTCGCCGGCCTGGTGGCCGACCCCGATTGCTGGGATGACACCGCGGTCGCCCTCCGGATCGGCGCGGACGAGTCCGGGGCGGCGGCGCTCGCCGAGCACGAAGATCTGCTCACCCCGTGGCTGCTGGAAATGCTGGGCTCCGACGACGAGGCGCTGCACCGCAGCGCCTCCGCCACGCTCGGCATCCTCCGCATCGCGGCGGCCGGACCACGACTGCTGCGACTGGCGGAGTCGGCGATCGACGAACTGCCGGGCAGCGAGGAACGCACTTCGACCGCTTGGGTCCTCCTGAACGCCGCCGCCGAAACCTGGCCCAGCCGCGAGGTGGCCGACCAGGTGCGCCGGTGGCTGGACCTGCCGATCGACCACGCGCAGTGGCCTGCGGATGCGCTGACGACGATAGCCGCGAGAGCCGAGCCGGGAGCTTACGAATGGGCTCTGGAACGGTGCGCGGACCGGCTCATGAACGGATACACCCGGTACACAGTGGACGCTTTGGTCGGCCGTGGCCGGGAAAGCCTGCCGCTGCTGGAGGAAGTAGCGCTGGAATCGCCGCACCCGGAAGCGGCGGCCAGGGCCCTGCAGGCCATCGCGGTGCTGGACCCCGCTCTCGCCGAACGCCACGCTCGGGAGCAGTGGCAGCGGTTCCCGGAAGACGCGATCGAGGTGCTCAGCGAGCGCTACCGCGGAACGGCCGATCCCGAAATCGCCGAGCTGGTGGTGCGGATCGTCAGGAAGGCGGCGCGGCGATCCCCGTGGGAGTTCTGCGATGCACTGGTCCGGATCGGCGGGCCCATCGCGATGGCGGCCGCCACCCGGGCCGTCGAGAAGCTCGCCGAACGCGACCGGTACGACGAGGATTTGCCCCGCCTCCGGAGCCTGGTCACGAACGCCGCGTCGGCCCGCGACCTCGCGGCAGAGCTGACCGGTCTCGGCCTGGTGCCGGAGTGGGCGGCGGAGGCCGCGGACGAGCTGGCCCCCGGTCCGGTGTCCCCGTACGACCTGCTGCTGGCGGTGTTCGAGCGGGCGGGCCGTTCGGTCGAATTCGAGGTGGATTCCGGGTTCTACCCGCCGGGCTACGCCGACCTCCTGGCCGAGTTCGTCGACGCCTCCGGCGGCGCCGTCGAGGTCTCGGACGCCGAGCTGGTCGTGCTCGATGCCGACGGCGACACCGCCGAGATCGACGACATCGAGGAAGAGGAGATCGAGGGGTTCCGCTTCTCCTTCACCCACCGCGGTTCGTCGCACTCCTGGGAGACCGAGGACAACGGCGACTACCTCGACATCGAGGTGACCGCGGGGATGGCCCACGCCCTGCGCCCGGCCGATCCGAGCGACCCGCGCCGGTTCGTCGAGGTCGGGAACGAATCGACCACATACCTCTTCGCCGACCCCGAGAAGCTGGCCGAGTTCTGCAAGCGCAACGGCATCGACGAGGCCTTCAGGGGCGAGTGACCATGCTCTGCTCGTAGCGACCGATCGAGAGGTGCGGCCGGAGATCGCACGGCTCGTCGGCGAAGGCCCGGGTGATCTCAGGCGCCTTCCACAGCGACGGCGACTGGCTGAGCACCTTGCCGCGTGTCCACGCCGGTGTCGACGACGGCGACGGTCACGCCCGCGCCGTTCGCGTGCTGCCACGCCTGGTCCGGGCGGAGCCTGGGCTGCACCCACGGGATGTCATGGATGTCCACTGTGGCCGATGCACGGCAGCAGCTCTGATTCGCCGTCAGGGTCTGGATGATCGGCGCAGCTCGGGCGCGGCGAACGCAGCGGGTGCCGCGAGCGCCGACACCGCGCAGAACACCGCCGTCCGCTTGGCACGAGATCGAACGCTCCCGAAGCCATGCGCTGCCGCGAGCATTCGGCAGGTCCCGGAACCCGGCCCCGGCGGGAAAACCCCGCACCAACGGGGCGCGGGTAACGACGCGCTCACGAGTTCGTGAGGGAACTCCCGGAAATTCGCCAATCGGCTTACCGTCCCGGCCGCAGTTGATGTTGAGTCCGCAATGGGACCAATGTGAACAAGAGCCCGCGCGGGTCGGAAGCGGCGGGGCACTGCGGTGGAGTCGGCGACGGGAAAGCGGCGAGGCCGCTTCCGCGCACCCCCGCGATCGGCACCGCCGCGGGTTCGCGGCGCCCACCCCTCCGGGGTCGAGGCGGCCGCTGAGATCCCGCTACCCAAGCCGATCTGCGCGCTCTCCAGGATTCGGAGGATTGCCGTGTTACGAGTACTGCGGCCCAAGGTGATCGCCGGGGTCGTCGCCGCTGCCGCCGCCGTCGGGGTGGGCGTGGCGATGTCCCTGCCCGCTGGTGCGGTGGCCAACGCCCGGGACGCCGCGGACGGCACCTTCCCGTTCGCCGTGAAGTTCCTGATGACCGACATCCCCAAGCCCGACGGCAGCAAGTACGACAGCGCCTGCTCGGGCGCGCTGATCGATCCGCAGTGGGTGATCACCGCCGGGCACTGCTTCCACGACGTCGACCGCAAGCCGGTCAGCGGCCCCACCCCGTACCCGACGACCGCGATCGTGGGGCGCACCGACGACGCCGCCGAGGACGAGGGCCACGAGGTGGAGGTGGTGGAGGTCCGGCAGTCGCCGGTGAACGACGTCGCGGTCGTCCGGCTCGCCGAGCCGATCGACGACGTGCGGCCCCTGGCCCTGCGCTCGACGCCGCCCCGTCCCGGGGAAACCCTGGTGCTGGCCGGCTGGGGCCAGGAGTCCGCCGACGCGACCGAGCCCGCCACCCACCTGCAGCTCGGCAAGGTCCAGGTGCACGACGTGCAGGACGCCATCACGACCGTCACCGGCAGCTGGCCGAGCCCCGACACCAGCGCCTGCCCCACCGACTCCGGGGCGCCCTACTTCGAGAACCGCGGCGCCGGTGCGGACGCGCTGGTGTCGGTCGAGAGTGGCGGGCCGGACTGCCCGCACGCCCAGCCGGAGACCACGTCCAGAGTGGACGTCATCGCCGACTGGATCCAGGAGCAGATCGACTAGCGCCGCGCCCAGCGGGGCCCCGCCAGCATGAGCGCAGGGGCGACGATTTCGCGGGGAATGTGCGTTCACCCGCGTGCTGGTCGATTTCCCGCGAAGTTGTCGCTACCTGGGCAAACATGCCGTGGTGATCACTGGGCAGTGATGGTTGTCGTCACCCCGGGATGGGTCAATTTCCCCACCGCGCGGTGCTGCTGTCGGTCTCGGACCTGGGCCCCGCGGGTGGGCGTGTTCACCGCGTCCGTCGGCAGCGCCTACCTGGCGCGGCTGCTGCTCGGGGCCAGCCACCGGGCCCGCTCGTAACCCCCACCGGTCCGCAATTTCAATGGAAATCAGAGGTCGGATTTCCATTGAAATTGCGGAAGTTGTCCACAGGCGTCGGTGTGTCGCGGGGCGACGCGCCGGCGGTCCGCAACTTCCATTGAAATTGCGGAGGTCGTCCACCGGCGCCGGCTTGAGGCCGAGGGCGAGCGCGCTTTCTAGGGTGGGCTCGCTCAACGTCACCTCGCCGGGTGATCTCGGCGCCGAACCGCTGCCCCGGACGTCTGCCGGTCGGCGTTTCCGCTGACGACGAGTCGTGAGTGGTTTGGAGCGCTGTAGCAGACCAAAACACTCACGACAGTGATGATGTTCGTGGTGACGCTGCTGGCGGGTCTGACCCGACTCACGACTGACGTCTCGACTGTCCTGTTTGGGATTTGTCGG
>NZ_JBWKKU010000078.1:0-41985 GCF_056431445.1 Saccharopolyspora sp. NPDC045941 | reverse complement strand
GAACGCCGCGACGACATCCACGAAGCGTTCCTCGGCCTGGCCACATGCATCATCTGCTACCGACACACCAAAACCCTCTGTTAGGAACTCTAAGGGGTCGTTTCAGGACCGGCACGGAGTGCCGGTTTCGCGCGAAACCGCCCAGGCCTTGGAGCAGACTGTCTAGAAGTCGAACGCCGCCTGCGCGCCTGCGGTGTTGCGCCGCTCGAAGTCGAGCAGGTGCTGCTTCCGGCCCAGTCCGCCGCCATAGCCGGTGAGGTTGCCGTTGGAGCCGACGACGCGGTGGCAGGGCACGATGATGCCGATCGGGTTCTTGCCGTTGGCGAGGCCGACGGCCCGCGAGGCGCTGGGCTTGCCGATCCACTGGGCCAGCTCGCCGTAAGAAATCGTTTCGCTGTACGGGATTTCGCACAGGGCGGCCCACACGGCGCGTTGGAACGGGGTGCCGGCCGGCGCCATCGTCAGGTCGAACTCGCTGCGCTGCCCCGCGAAGTACTCGCCCAGCTGCTCGATCACCGGCCCGAACGGCGCGGCGTCCGGCTCGCCGAAGTTCTCCTCCGGCGGGCGGTGGCGCTGGTCCTCCATGTACAGACCGGTCAGAGCCCCGTCGACGGCGACGAGGGTGAGCGGCCCGACCGGACTGTCGATGACGGTCTTCACCGAATGCACGGAAATCCTCTCCTCAGGCGGGAAGCCGGTTGATCGCGTGGTCGCCGGTCGCCCACAGGTATTGCACGGCGTAGGCGCGCCAGGGGCGCCAAGCGGCCGCATGCCGGGTCAGCGCCGCGGGCGTCGAGGGCAGCCCCAGGTTACGGGCGGCGTACCGGATGCCGAGGTCGGTGGGCACGAAGGCATCGGGATCGCCGAGGGCGCGCATGGCGACCGTCTCGACGGTCCACGGACCGAAACCCGGCAGCTCGGCTAGCTGGGCGCGGGTCCGGTGCCAGTCGCTGCCGACGCTCAGGTCGATACCGCCGGCGGCCAGGGCGCCGATCAGCGTGGTGATCGTCTTCCGCCGCGACTGCGGGAAGGCGAGCGTCTCCGGGTCGAGCTCGGCCAGCGCCGCCGCGTCCGGGAACAGGTGGGTCAGCCCGCCTGCTGGGTCGTCGACGGGCTCGCCGTGGGCGGTGACCAGCCGGGCGGCTTGCGTTCGGGCCGCAGCGGTGGAAACCTGCTGCCCGAGCACGGCCCGCACCGCGAACTCGGCGGCGTCGACGGTCCGCGGCACCCGCCGCCCCGGCTCCTTCTCGACCAGCGGCGCGAGCACCGGATCCGCGCGCAGGAGATCGTCGACGGCGACCGGATCGGCGTCGAGGTCGAGCAGCCAGCGGCAGCGGGTGATGGCGGCCGACAAATCCCGCAGATCGGTCAGGGTCAGCCGGCAGTCGATGTACTCGGGCTGCGGTCGGAGCGTGACGACGCCGTGCCCGTGCGGCAGGCGCAAGGTGCGGCGATAAGCCCCGTCGCGCCACTCCTCAACCCCGGGCACGGCGGTGGCGGCGAGGTGCCCGAAGAGGTTGTCCGGGCACAACGGCGCCCGGAACGGCAACCGCAACACCAACGATCCGGCGGCGGCCGGCTGCCGCTTCGAAGCGCGCGCCCGCAACTCGGTCGGGACGAGCCCGAAGACCTCGCGCACGGTGTCGTTGAACGTCCGCACGCTGGCGAAACCAGCGGCGAACGCGACGTCGCTCATGGGCACGGAGGTGGTCTCGATCAGCAGCCGCGCGGTCTGCGCGCGCTGCGCCCTGGCGAGCGCGAGCGGCCCGGCCCCGAGCTCGGCCAGCAGCTGCCGCTGGATCTGCCGCACGCTGTACCCAAGCCGCGCGGCGAGCCCGGGAACGCCTTCCCGGTCGACGACGCCATCAGCGATCAGCCGCATCGCCCGCCCCACCAGGTCGGCCCGCTCGTTCCACTGCGGCGAGCCGGGGCTGGCGTCCGGTCGACACCGCTTGCAGGCCCGAAACCCGGCCTGCTGAGCAGCGGCGGCGCTCGGGTAGAACCGCATGTTCTCGACCTTGGGCGGCACCACCGGACAGCTGGGCCGGCAGTAGATCCCGGTGCTGATCACGGCGGTGAAGAACCACCCGTCGAACCGAGAGTCCTTCGACTGAACGGCCCGAACACACCGCGCAACATCCTCATGCATGCCACCCAGCATCGCCGCTGGACAGGCCGCAAGCTAGCGAAAAAACGACATCAACATTCGCGGCTCATCGCCCGTCAAACGGCCAGCATCGCGCCGCACAGCCCAGGCGGTGCGCACTTGTGGTGACCGATACTGTCCGTTCCGTGACGGGCGAGCTGGACGCGCTTCGGGCCGAGGTCGAACGATTGCAGGCGGAGAACACGCGGCTGCATCGATTGCTGCGGATGTCACCGCAGGAAGCAGCACCGCCCGGTCCCACTCAGACCGGCTTCTTCGAGGCACCACCCGGTCCGGTGCACGCCCGCTCCGCGCCGGCGGAGAAGGTCGCATTCTTCGGCGCCCTGTTCCGCGCGAGAACCGACATCTACGCACTGCGCTGGGAGAACAAACGCACCGGCAAGGCCGGTTGGTTGCCCGCAGTTCGTGGTGGGTGGCGCAAAGGGGTTCGCCACGAGGACCGGGAGTACCTGCCGTTGACCGCCGAGGTACTGACGGCACATCTGTCAGGCGAGCACCATCTCGGACTGTACCCGCTGTTGGACGGGGACAACTGCTGGTTCCTGGCAGCCGACTTCGATGGCCAAGCCGCGATGCTGGACGCGCTCGCATATCTGAAGGCAGCACGTGCCATTGGCGTTCCGGCGGGCTTGGAAGTATCCCGTTCAGGGACGGGTGCGCACGTGTGGATCTTCTTCGCCGCACCGGTGCCAGCAGAGGTCGCGCGAAAGCTCGGTTCCGGCTTGTTGCGCGAGGCTATGGCATTGCGGGGCCAGATGAACCTGGCCAGCTACGACCGGCTGTTCCCATCGCAGGACGTACTACCCACCGGCGGCGTGGGAAACTTGCTCGCGGCTCCGTTGCACGGGAAGTCCCGTAAGGACGGCGCAACGACCTTCCTCGACCTGTCCACGCTGGAACCATTTGAAGACCAATGGGCGTTTCTGTCCGCGCTGGGCCGAGTGAGCCCACGTGAGGCGACTCGACTGGCCAATCGGGTCGGATCGATCACCGTAGGCGCCAAGGTGGATCGGCTCGGAACGCCCGATTCAACACGCACCAGGCCGGTACCGCAGCCGGTGATCCACGCCGGCTTGGCCGCTGGGGTGAGCGTGAGTGAAGCCGAGTTGACCCCGGCATTGCTGGCGACGATCAAGCATGCGGCGTCGATGCCGAACCCGATCTTCTACGAGCGGCAGCGACGGCGAGCATCGACCTGGGGTGTTCCGCGATTCCTGCACAGTTACGACGAAACGCTCGACGGCCGCCTTGTGCTGCCACGCGGTCTCGCGAGCACCCTGTCATCGCTGGTGGAGCAAACCGGCAGCCGTTTGGAGACCGTCGATGAGCGCACGCCCGGCGCCAAGCAGGAGTTCGCGTTCACCGCGACTCTGAGCGCACAGCAACGATCGGCCACCGAAGCCTTGCGTGGACACGACCTCGCGGTGCTGGTCGCACCCCCTGGGGCAGGCAAGACCGTGATCGCATGCTCGCTGATCGCACAGCACGGGGTCGCGACGCTCGTGTTGGTCGACCGCAAGGCACTGGCCGATCAATGGAGGACCAGGATCGGCGACTTGCTAGGTGTGAAAGCCGGGCAGCTCGGAGGCGGCCGCAACAAGACATATGGCACCGTTGACGTCGTAATGCTGCCGACCTTGGCGAGGCGCGAAGACGTCGCGGACATCACGGGCGCATACGGACTGGTCGTGGTCGATGAGTGTCATCACGTGCCTGCGGCAGCCTTCGAGCACGCAGTCAAACAGATCCCAGCGCGTCGCTGGCTCGGCCTGACCGCTACCCCGTACCGACGGGACAAGCTCGACGATCTCATCGCACTACAGGTCGGCCCGATACGGCACACCATCGCCGCGGCGCCTCAACAACCGAGCACAGCAGCACCGCGGTTGGCTCTGGAACCGACGCACGACGACCGCCCAACCCCGGTGCTGCACGTGCACAACACAACGTTCCGTTACACCGGCGATGTCGAACCGTCCGATCCCGGCGGAATCGCCGCTGTCTACCGGGACCTCGTTGCTGATCGAGAACGCACCGAACAGGTCGTCGGCGATGTGCAGGAAGCGCTTGCTCGCGGTCGACACTGCCTGCTGCTGACGCAATGGACCGCACACCTCGAACAGCTAGCGGATTCACTGCGCAGCAAGAGATTCGACCCGATAGTGCTACGCGGCGGCATGGGCGCCAAAGCACGCGCCGCCGCGCAGGAACGACTCCAACGACAAGCGGACGAGGTTCCGTTGCTGGTCGTGGCGACAGGCCCGTACGTCGGCGAAGGCTTCGACTGTCCGGTGCTCGACACCTTGTTCCTTGCGGCACCTATCGCCTTCAAAGGCCGACTCGTCCAGTACGCCGGACGCATCCTCCGCCCCCACCCCGGCAAGACCACTGCCGAAGTCCACGACTACCACGACATCGCCACCGGAGTTCTCGCGTCTTCCCTGGCCAAACGCGCGCCCGGTTACACCAGTCTCGGCTTCCCGGACCCCCGTCGCGTCCGATGATCGCAGGCGCTGACGAGCACTGAGTAGGTCTTCGGTGTGTGCGGCGAGGCGGGCGGCGTCGACGCGGTTCATGCCCTTCAGGGCGAGGTCGACC
Source organism: Saccharopolyspora sp. NPDC045941 (assembly GCF_056431445.1). Classification (NCBI taxonomy): domain Bacteria; kingdom Bacillati; phylum Actinomycetota; class Actinomycetes; order Pseudonocardiales; family Pseudonocardiaceae; genus Saccharopolyspora; species Saccharopolyspora sp. NPDC045941. The sequence continues at coordinate 37,220 of NZ_JBWKKU010000078.1, read as the reverse complement.
GATCCGGATGTGCGGTTGTGATCAGCTGAGGTTCACAGTTCGGCTTTGTCGAAACGCTCCATCAGGCTCGGCTTGCGGCAGTGAACGTCCCGAATTTTCTGGTAGCGCTGGGTGAACGCCAACAGGTCGTTGCTTCGTGCGTTGAGCGCCTTGAGATCGAGCAGGAGGCTGACGGCAGAGTCGTAGTGGCTCTGGTTCTTGGTAGCGACTAGTGCTTCTACTTGCCGCCACGCCGCTTCCTCATCAGCAGCAAGCTCATCGAGCCGCTTCTCGCGAGCGGCAGCGGCCCTGCGCTGGCGGCTAGCGCGCGACTCTTCGGCGCGGCGAGCCTCCTCTCGCCGCCTTTCTGCCTCCCGTTCCGATGCCGCATTCAGCAACTCACCGACGGTACGGGAACCCGTCACAGGCACAGTCGCATGTAGACGTCGGTAGCGCCGCCGAAGATCGGCGATGCCGCTACCGTCGCCGTCGGCAGCGCGGACCAGGAGTGTGTCCTTTTCGTTCTGCGGCAAGCTTTTCACGAACTCGGCGAGCCTGTTGTCCGAAGGCCTGGCGCCGAGCGGTGGGCTGGCTTGTGCCGCTGCGGCCAGCAGGTCCTCATCGACCCGGAGAAACTCCACCAATGCACGCTGCGCTCCGGTCAGCTTCGAAAGCCCAGCGGGAACCGGAGGTTCGACCGCTTCGACGTCGATATCCTCCCAGTCGAGGTAAAAGCCGATCGCCGTCAGCCAAGCGAGATAAAGGGCCCGGTAGTCGCCACCGGCCAATTCCTCGCGAATCGCAAGCAGTGCTCCCAGCCTCGGATCGTCGGCATACTCCCATTCGCCGCTTTCATCCTGGTACGCGAAGCTGAGAATGACGTGGTCGCCATGCTGCCAGGCACCGGCCAGGTCGTCATCGACGCAGTACCGCTGCGCCGTCTCAAGATCGAGAAGCTGCTCGGACAACCGGAGCATCAGCGTCCGGTCTCCCCAGTTCGCAAAGTAGAGAAAGGCGTCGAAGTAACGCTCCATCAATACGCGCGGATTGCCCCGGAAGTCACTCCAGTGATACTCGTTGACGAATCTGGTCGCGGAAATGTCCGCCCGGCTCGAAAGAGCCCGAAGTTCGCCCTGCTGCTGTTCATCAAGCGGTTGATCAATAGCCAAGAACTCGTAGTACTGGTACTCGCTCACAAGCACCCCTCGTGCTGCCGGAGAACTGATCGTTTCGCGCCCGCGCACGCTACTCGCACCCGGCTCTACTGCGTCACCCGGCCAAGCCACTGAGCAGATCCTCGGGGCAGGCGACCAGGCGGGCTGCGTCGACGCGGTCCAGGGCCTGCAGGGGCAGATCAACCGACTTGCTTCGATTGACAGCGTCGAGCGGCTCCGTCGACGATGATCGATCCACTCGACGATCGGCCGAACCGAGTCGGCGACAACCGGAGATTCGCGTTCGCCGCTTGGTCTGCGCCTAAGTCTCTGCGATCGACGACGTTGGTCGCCGTACGTGTGTGCCTTGGGCTGCATGGCACCCAAAGCACACACGAGCGGAGACCAACGGAACCCGCATGCGCGGCCACGGTCTCCCGTATCTTCTCAGCGAACGACCACAGTCCGGATAGTCTCATTCAGAAGAGCGTTTAGATCATCAAGATACTTGTAGTCGCTCTCCATTTTCTTCAACGTGGCCAGTCGAAGATCGTCACGCACATCCAGGCCCGACAGAGAATACCCCTTGAATCCTTCCGATTCATCAGAGGCCGCGAACGACGAACCGTCAGCAAATTACCTAAGCGCCAGGAGGCGTTGCTTGCCGTCAAGCACGATGAACTTGCCACGCCGATCTTTATCCTCAGCAAGTACAATCTGAGGAATAGGAAGACCGAGAATCAGCGATTCGATGAATTTACTCTTACGCCCCTTAGACCACGCGTCTCTCCGCTGGAAACGCGGATTGAGCTGGATATTTCCACGACGGAGCTGACTCAAGATCGTTTCGGTTGTCCAGTCAGTGTCAGTGACGACCGCGCGCCTCACGTCCTCGGAGCTGACAGCCTCAGCAGCATCGTCCTCTTCCCCATCAACGTCGTCCCACTCGGCTTCGTCGTAGTCAGCCACGCGTCCCCTCAGCCTTCGTCGTAGAGGTATGCCTCAAGCACATTGGAACCTTGATCTTCCCAGAATTCTGTGAGGTTTGCGCCTAGTTTTGTAAACTAACGAGCAATGCAGGCCTCAGCACCGAGAGATCTAGTTTCGGCAGCAAACTCTCGGCCAGTGGATAACTCTTGACGACATCGTGCCGGCCTGTGCTCCAGCTTGCCCAGACGCTTGGTGGCTCGCTGGAAGCTGCTGGGTAGCAGCAGCGCAACCTGCTAAGCCGCGCGGTCCCGCAGCCTTGAAATGAATGCTGCCTACCGCGCCTGGGAGAACACGAGCACGGCACCGCTCTGCTGATCCTTCGAGTCCCGGACGCCGACTGACTTTGGTGCCACCGCCACCTCGACGCAGTTCGAGGTAGATCCCGACCTGCTTGACTTCCGCCACTCCGCCCGGGACCAATCCAGCACTGTCGTTACCTCAGCTCACGCTTGACCGCTATCAGGTGCTGAGATCCTCCCGCATTGAGCGCCACCAAGTCGATACGTCCAGGGCTTCCTGGTACGGCCCAGTCATCGGCGCTTCGTCGAGGAACACGGGGTCCTGGCCAACTCGGCGTGCACGACAGGACGCGCTCACGGGAACCCCATCAGCAAGAACCCGCCAACCATGCCCGGATGTGCGCAAACCTGGGTCGGCACAACCCGTACCGAGACCGACTTCAGCTTCGCGACTTCCTTAACGTGGCAAAGATGCTCGTGCATCACCTCGGCACCACCGACATGTGCTCGAAGTGCGGCCTCACCGATCAAGCCGACAGTGCCCCGGCAAACTGCCGGGGCACTGTCGTTGCCTCTCAGTAATCGAACCGGCCTGACTTCACCGCCTCTACGAACGCGATCAGCGTGCCTGGCTCCATCAGCAACGGCTGAGCGGTCGGGTTCTTGCTATCACGAATTGCCCGGATACCAGGAACATTCGAGGCGACTTCTACGCACGTGCCACTGCCGCCGCCACTGTAGCTGCTTTTACGAAATTCGAATTTCATTTTCGTACTGCTCCAGGTAGGTTGATATCAGCTGCCGCGACTCAGAAGAATCGAGCGCGACGTTGCCCAGATTCTCAAGCACGCTCTTGTAGACACTGGCGGACTCGTCATCGATGAAAACTCCGTTGCCCTGATTTTCCTGATAGACGACGTTGCGATCCTCTCCCAACTCGTAGAGCGTGAACGCACCCTCACATCCCCAGTAAGCGCCAACGGAGAAAGGAATCACACGGACCGACCTACTAGCGTCCTCCCCTATGCCGATCAGGTGGTTCAGCTGTGTCGCCATCATTTTTGGGCTACTGCCCACTCTGCGCCGCAGCGCAGCCTCGTCGATGAACGCAGAGTAACGCCGCAAGCCTGGACGTGTCAGTACGGTCTGGCGTCCAACTCGCGTAAAGACAGCCCGCTCACGTTCAGCAGATCCGAGTGGCGATGTGCTGATCAGGACTCGTGCGTATTCGGCCGTCTGCAACAGCCCCGGGAGAACTGAGACTTGGAACTCGTGAATCCCCTGCGCTTCCACCTCATAGGAAGAAATAGCAATGAGCTGCTGCGCGATTCCAGAACCGATCCCCACCCACGTGCCAGATGCATCACCGGCAAGGTTAATTAGCCGATCTTTCGCGGCGCCCGTGACAGACAGTGCGGTCAGGATGGAGGCAACCTCGCAGACGCTCGCCTTGCGTACGCCCGTCTCAATTCGGGAGAGCGTAGAACGTGAAATGTCCGTCGCTTCTGCCAGCTTCTCAAGCGTCCATCCGAGTGAATCTCGGTACTTCCGTATCTCAGCCCCGATGGCGCGAGCTTGAGAGCCTGCAAACTTCGCCACGTCTGACCTCCATAAGCATCGTAACCGCTCGTGCAACCCCTGAACGTGTCGCGCCTACCTGTGATTTCCCAGAGTTCCCTGAGCGCTGCTAGCTTTCTCAACATCAGAGACATCTGAGAAACGATCATAGTTGACGTAGCCGTGTGATCGGACCTGTGATCGCGTTGAGGTTTGAACGGAGCGTAGTCATGCCTGGTCAAGTCGATACTGAAGAGCCCGTGGCATGCTGCCCGTCGTCAACCGTCAGGCGCGCCTCGGCGCGGGCGCCTTTGGGCATGGGCCATCTCTCGGGCGCTGATCCGCGCTGCGCTATCCACCTCCACCGTGGCCGGAGGTGAGCGTCGAGATTTTCCTTGCGCGGCAACAGAAATGCGCCATGCACCGAACTGCCAATCATCGCTGATGGAGTTCCAATGTTCAATTACTTGACTTACGTCTGGCGCCCGGTCACCGGCGGCCGCCACGCTTTCCCGATCGCAGCAACGAAATCGCCTGCGGGTGTGCCGGTGGTGGCGTTCTGCGGAGCGGAAGCGGACGCAGGGGAGCTGCACGACCGCTCCGAAGTTGACTGGATACGCGAGGACACCTGCATGCGCTGCTGGCACGTCCTCACCACCCGCCCCTGACACTCCCCACACTTCCGGGTGGAGGTGGCGTTTTCGCGCGAAAACGGCGCCGCCACGCGTCCGAAACGCCGGTTTCGCGCGAAAACGGTGCACAACAACCCACGAAAGGAAACCTCGTCATGTTCTGGATTCAGCTCAGCACGTTCGTCCTGTTCAACCTGCTGATCCTCGCCATGCTCACCACCCAGCTCCCCGTGCAAACACTCGCGTTCGCGACGACAGGGCAGCACGCCGGAGGCGGTGAAGGCGCCTACACCGTCTGGCACCTCATCGCCGACATCGAAGCCGAAACCCGCGAAACGGCAGAAAAGCACGAGTCGGAACACGAACATCCCCGCATACCACCAGAATTCCCCACCACCGACCCCGACGAACCCACCGGACGCCACCACCTGCGCACCTAACACCTCGTGAGTGGTTTGGAGCGCTACAGCACTCCAAACCACTCACGAACCCCGAGCAGGGCCGGTGCGGTGACCTCCCCAGCCCTCACCCGCACCGGCCCACCCCGGTGACCGGGCGCGACACGCCCCCGACCACGCGCCCGGTCACCAGCAACCCTGCGCGCGAGCGCTATCGTTTTCAGGCCGCCTGAACGCGTTCGAAGTGTCCTGGCTTCGCCTCGTAGATACAGCTCACGCCGTACGACGTGAGCAGGTCAACCAGGTCAGATGCCGGGCGAACTGGCACCAGGATGGCGAGCTGGTCGTGCTTGACGTAGCGCCCATAGTCGAGAACCTGGCCAAGTGCGAGCCGAACATCGCTTCTTGAGGTCGCTCCCTTAGCTTCAATCAGCTCGCGGAGCCCTTCATCGAACAAGTCCGTGAACAGCTGACCAGCCTGCCCTGGCAAGCGGATCGATCGGCGCGTCGTCGCTCTCCCCTGCTCATGAAGCCACTCGGTGTACCGCTTCACCAGCGCCGCTTCTCGACGTTTCGCGACTATCGAAACATCTTTGGGAGTTGCGGAATACTCAGCCGCTTCATTCGACTCGACGGGGATCGACTGCACGTCAGGCTCCGTTGGCTCGCTCGCCGCAGGAACGGAAGGAACTGAGTCGGCACGCCAGAGGCGGAACACGATGACGCTGCGGAGTACGGCTTCCTCGTCGGGTGCGTCGGCGCGGTAGTAGGGCTCTACGGGGTCCAATGTGAACTCGCCGATGTACTTGACATAGCTCCGTCGCTCCGCTGCTTCGAAGAGCCGCAAAGCAACTCCTGGCGCTAGCACCGCCTTGTTTCCACGCACCAAACGCTGATCGCCAGCTTGGCCTTCACCGGTGTAGTGGTAGGAACCGTCTTCACGCCAGCCGTCGTATTTGTAGCCGTACTGCGCCCCCTGCGGAGAGCTGAACAGCAGCACGCTGCCCGCCTTTGGCGCCGACGCAATGCCGCCCTGACGAGAACCGCCAAACCTGTCGTGGACCTCGGTACGTCGCAACTCATCATCGACCTTGAGATCCCACTCGACCAGACCATCGTCACTCTTAGTCACCTGATCACCCCAAGTGACTATAGCCTGATCAGACGAAGTAGGCGCCAGATTTGACCTACGGCTACATCGGCAATCACAAGCGGGACCAGGCAAGCACGTTCGAGTACTCCGCAGCAGGTGACATGACGCTGCTCAGACCTTCTCGGTCGAGCTCTGCTTGCCCGGCAGTACGAAGGACGCCGCCAGGGCCACCGTCGAGATCGCTGTTGCCACCACCAGGGCCGTTGTGAATCCTGCCGGGTCCGTTGCGCCTTCCGGGGTTCCCTGGGCCACTAGGCCCGACAACACTCCGATGCCTACCGAGGCTCCGAGGTTGAACATTGTTGCGTTTAGGCCTGGGAGGATTCCTGGGGACTCCGCTGGCGCGTAGATCACTCCCATTCCGTTCAGGGCCGTTGCCGCGCATGCCGCGTAGGACACTCCCATCAGCGCTACCAGCGCGAACAACAGCCATGGGGACTTCACCGCGAATACCGTTGCCGCGATCAGCGCGAGGTTTACCGCCAGGCCGATTCTCAGCATCTTTCGGTAGCCGATCTTCGGCGCCAGGGTTCCCGCTAGGGGCGCCAGGATCCAGCCCGCCAGGGCGTAGGGCATCAGGAACATCAGCGCCGTCGTCGTTCCGTCGTAGCCGAAGCCCGCCGCCGCGTTCTGGGCCAGCGTCGGGTACACGAACGTCAGGACCGCGAAGATCGAGGCCATCGTGCAGAACGTCGTCACCAGGAGGCCCCACACACCCCTGCTGCGCAGGGCCGGCAGTGGCAGGAGCGGGTCGGACTGGCCGCGTTCCACCAGCCAGAACACCACCAGGAGCACCACGCCCGCCCCCAGGCACGCCAGCGGCCACGGGGCGAGCCAGCCCGCCGTCGGGCCGAGCGAGAGCCAGGCGTTCAGGCCCAGCAGGGCCAGGCAGATCACCGCCGCGCCCTTCCAGTCCATGCGGGTGCCCGTGCGCTCCGAGTCCGGGACCCAGGCGCCGATCATCACCACCGCGATCACCTCCAGGGCGAAGGTGAAGCCGAAGATGCCCCGGAAGCCGATCGTGTCCGTGATGACTCCGCCCAGCAGCGTGTCCACGCCCGCGACGCCGCTGTTCACCGCCGTCAGGATGCCCAGGTAGCGGCCGAACTGCTTGGTCGGCAGGATGTCGCGCAGCGTCAGGATGCCGAGGGAAATCGTTGCGCCGCAGGCACCTTGCAGGGCTCGGCCGACCATCAGCACCTCGACGTTCGGCGCGATCGTCGCGATCAGGCTGCCCGCCGCCATCACCGCGATCGAACCGAACAGCGCGCGGCGGCGGCCGATGATGTCGCTGTAGCGGGGCAGCACCACGCCCGCCAGGCCCGCCACGAACAGGAACACCGTCGCGGTCAGGCCGATCGTGCCGACGTCCGTGTTCAACGACGTCGCCATGTTGTCGATCGCCGGCGACAGCATGGTCGCGTTCATCTGGAAGCTGGCCACCGCCACCAGCAGGGCCGTGAGCACCAGTGGCGGGCGGGCCGCGACGCGCGGCGGGGCAGTTGCAGTCATCTCAGCGCTCTCGCTCGTGAAGCCCGGGTGGTCAGGCGATTTCGCGGGCCGGGGTGGTCTTCGTGGCCAGCAGGCCCTTGATGTAGTCGAAGAACGCTTCGGCGTCGATCTCCTCGACGACCGTCGCGTTCGCCTCCAGGCCGTGGACTCCCCAGGACATCGCCGCGTAGCCGCGGGTCAGCTCGCCCGCCGTCTCCACGTCGACGTGGTAGCGGGCGCTGCTGCGGATCAGCTCCGGGTGCAGGAGGACCGCCGCCGTCAGCGAGTCGGGGTGGGTGGTGCCGTCGATGCCGACGCTGCGGTCGAAGTCCAGCGTCGCCGCGCAGACCCGGGTGAAGAAGTCCGACAGCGGGGTGCCCAGCGCCGCGATCTCGTCCAGCGCCGGCTGCGCGAATACCGCCTGGTCCAGGGTGAGCGGCGCCCACGGGACCACGACGATCTCGAAACCCGCCGCGAACACCGTCTTGGCCGCCTCCGGGTCGACGTAGAAGTTGAACTCCGCCGCTGCGGTGATGTTGCCGCGGGCGTTGTTGGAACCGCCCATCACGTAGAGGGTTTTGACGTTCCGGACGAAGTCCGGGTCCTTCACGACGGCCGTCGCGATGTTGGTCAGCGGGCCGATCGCGACGATCGACAGCTCGCCGGGGTTCTCCGCGGCCAGCCGGATCAGCGCGTCCACCCCGTGCTCGGGCTCCGGGTCGCAGTCCGCCATGTCCATCGCCAGGCCGCCCGCGCCGTCGCCGTGCACGTTCTCCGCGCTCTCCCACGCCCGGACCATCGGGCGGCGGCAGCCGAGGTGGATCGGGACATCACCGAACCGTCCGGCGACGTTGCAGGTCAGGTAGGCGTTGCGGACCTGGTGGCCGAAGTCGACGTTGCCGGCGACCATCGTCACGGCGCGCAGATCGGCTCGGGGATCGAGCAGGCCCGCGAGCAGGGCGATGCAGTCGTCCTGCGCCGTGTCGGTGTCGATCACCAGTGGGATGCGCTCAGGCATGACGTCTCCAGTGCGGCCATTGTTCACGTCTTTGTTCACTTGGCAAAAGCCGAATGTACTGTAAGTCTGCCCTGTTGACGCGTCAATCGGGGCCTACCGGACTCACATATGTACACTTTTGTACATACCAGGGAGGTGTCATGCGGATCGCGGTTGTCGGCAGCTACGGCACGGGAATGACCATGCGCACCAGCCGGATGCCGGGGCGCGGGGAGACGCTCGGCGGGGCCGCCTTCTCGCTCGGCCCCGGCGGCAAGGGGTCGAACCAGGCCATCGGCGCCGCGCGACTGGGCGCGGAAGTCTCACTGCTGACCGCGATCGGCGACGACGTGCTCGGCGCGCAGGGCCGCGAGCTGTGGCGGCGCGAGGGCGTGGACGCGAGCGCCGTCGTCACCGTCGACGCGTCGACCATGACCGGCGTGATCCTCGTCGAGGACGACGGCGAGAACCGGATCATCGTCGCGCCCGGCGCCCTCGACCTGCTCCGCCCGGCGCACGTCGACGGCTTCGCCGACGTCATCGCCGCCGCCGACCTGCTGATGGTCTGCAACGAGATCCCCGCCGACGTGGTCGTTGCCGCGGTGCGGACCGCCGCCGACCGCGGCACCCGGGTCCTGTTCAACCCGGCCCCGGCCCGCGACCTGCCGCAGGACGCCGCGGACCTGGTCGACCTCCTCACCCCGAACCTCACCGAGGCCCAGGTGCTGACCGGCCTGGACACCACCGACCCGGACGCCCTGCTGGACGCGCTGCGCGAGCGGTTCTCCTCGACCATCGCGCTGACCTGCGGCACCGACGGCGCCTACGTGGACGACGGCACCGATCGCACGCACATCCCGCCGGTCCGGGTGGCTCGCGTCGTGGACACCACCGGCGCGGGGGACGCGTTCAACGCCGCCTTCGCCGTCGCGTGGTGCCGCGGCTGGGACCTGCACCGCGCCGCCCGCTACGCCGCCGCGGCCGGGGCGTTCGCCGTCGCCCACCACGAGGTGATCCCCGGCCTGCCCCACTCCGAAGATCTAGGACCTGCTTTATAAGCGGCGGAAGCCGCTTGCGGTGTGGGACTCAGCTCGCACCGCCGCGGGTTCACGATGCCCGCCCCTGCCGGGGTTCTCCCAGCGAGGACAGCCCCAGCGCCGCGTATTGGACATACATAAGTCGGGGATCCCGGAGCCGAGAAGGCCGCTGTAACTCCCGCAGGGGGGCCGCCACCCGCACCGCTACGCAAACCACCGTTGGAACACTCTCTAGACGAAAGGTGATCGACGTGCCCAGTTACTCGGCCGACCGACCGGCTTCCCTCGCACCGTTCATCCAGCACACCGCCATCGACATCGGCATCACGCGCGACGACATGATCCGGCACTGCGAGGAGGCCGTGCGCTTCGGCTTCAACGCCGCGATGGTCCCGGCGTCGTGGGTTCCGCTGGTCGCCGAGCGGCTGCGCGGCACCGGCGTGCATGTCGCCAGCGCCCTGGACTTCCCCACCGTCGGCTCGATGACCTCCGCGGGCAAGGCCGCCGAGGCCCGTGCCATCGCCGAGGCCGGCGCCGACCAGCTGGACATGGGCGTGCAGGTCGGCTGGCTGCGCAGCGGCATGGAGCAGGAGTTCCGGGACGACATCGCCGCCGTGGTCGAAGCGGCCGGGATTCCCGTGAAGGTCATGCTGGAGCTGCCGAAGTTCACCGCGGCCGAGCGGGAGCGCGCGGTCGAGCTGGCGATGGACGCCGGGGCGGCCTACCTGAAGAACGCCAGCAGCGGGGCGGTCGAGATCGCCAACCCGGACAGCATCGCCTACCTGGTCGAACGCGCCCGGCCGGGCGTCGCGGTCAAGGCCTCGGGCGGGATCAAGACCGTCGAGCAGGCGGTTTCGCTGCTCGACGCGGGCGCGTCGCTGCTGGGCACGAGCGCCGGCATCGCGATCGTCACGGGCGGCGCAGCGGCTTCGTCATACTGAGTCGTGATCGTCGAAAGCGCGCAACACCGGGGGGGTCAGGTGACGGAGACCGACGCGTCGCGCATCTCGCGCGACGCACCCGAGCCGCTGCACGTGCAGATCGCGGCGGTGTTCCGCGATGACATCCTCAGTGGACAGTGGCCGGCGCACTACAAGCTGCCGCCGGAGCCCGCGCTCGCGGAGCAGCTGGGGGTCAGCCGCGGAACGTTGCGGAAGGCGCTGGCCGTCCTCATCGAGGAGGGGCTGCTCACGCAGACCCGCGGCCGCGGCACGTTCGTCACCGCGGGCGTGCTGGAACCGCGGATCGCGCAGCGGCTGCACTCGCTGTCCGAGGACTTCCGCGCGCAGGGGTTCGCGCTGGACGTCCAGGTGATCGGCGCCCGATTGGAGGGCCTGCAGATGACCGTGCAGGCCCTCCTCGGCGCGCCGCCCGGCACGCCCGGGCTCAAGCTGGTCCGGATCTTCCGGGGCACGCAGGGGCCGCTCGCGTACCTGGTCAACTGGGTGCGCGCGGACCTCTGCCCCGGCATCGAGAAGGTCGACTTCGAGCGGCATTCGCTGTTCGACGTGCTGGAGGAGTCCTACGGCCTGCCGGTCGCCGAGGGCCGGCGGACCTTCAGCGCCGAACCCGCCCGCGAGGACGTCGCGGAGGCCCTGGAGGTCCCGGCGGGCACGCCGTTGCTGTACCTGGAGCAGGTGACCTACACCCGCGACGGCCAGGCCGTGGAGTACTCGGACGTGTGGATCAACAGCACCGCGGTGAAGGTCACCTCACTGCTGACCCGCTGAGCCCCGGCCAGGCGAAGGGTTCGAGCCACTCGTCGAGCGGCGCTTCGACCAGCCGGTTCGCCAACGTGGACATGGTGTAGGCGCCGATGCCGAGAACCACTTCGAGCGCGTTGCGGGTCGTGTAGCCGTGCGCCAGGAATGCTTGCAGCGCTTCGGGTTCCACCGCCCCGGCCCGCTCCACCACCTGGACCGCGAACTCCCGGATCGCCTCCAGGCGCGGATCGTCCAGCGGTTCTCCGTCGCGCAGCGCGGCGATGGTCTCGGGGCTCGCGCCCATGGTGGTCAGCTTGGCGGTGTGCATCGCGACGCAGAGGTGGCACTCGTTGCGGGTGGCGATCGTGAGGATCACGGTCTCGCGGGCGAGCGGGTCCAGCGTGGTCGCCTCGAACATGGCGCTGAGCTTGAGGAATCCGTCGAGCAGGTGCGGCGACTCGGCGAGTCGCCCGATCGCCGCCGGCAGGTGGCCGAGGCGCTTTGCGGTGGCCTCCATGGACCGCCGCGACTCCGCGGGCGCGGACTCCACCGTGTGGTCGGTGAACATGTTCCCCCGTTCCAGGTGGCGCCCTCCGGCGCCTAGAATCGACAACATGGTTGTCGAAAAGGTAAACCAGGTTGTCGAATATGGCAACGACTGAATCGCACGGATTCGAGCTGCCCCTGCTGCTGTTCGCGGGGTTCCGCTCGCTGATCGACCAACTGCACGCCGAACTGGCCGCGCAGGGACATCCCGAGGTGCGCCCGGCGCACGGATTCGCCCTGCAGGCGATCGGGCGCGACGGCGCGACGGCCAGCGAGCTGGGCCGCAGGCTCGGCATCTCCAAGCAGGCCGCGGGCAAGACGGTGGACCGCCTGGCGAGCCTCGGCTACGTCGAGCGGGCCGACGACGCGGCGGATGCGCGGCGGAAGCTGATCCGGCTCACCGACCGAGGGGTCGACATGCTCGCCCGCTCGGCGACGATCTTCGAAGCGCTCCGGTCGCAGTGGGCGAAAGCCCTTGGCGCGCAGCGGCTTCGGGAGCTGGAGGCAGACCTGCGCACCATGACGCCGGCGGAGACGTTCCGCCTCGACGTTCCGGGGTGGTTCGGCGCATCGTCGTGAGCGAACGGCCCGTTCGCGCCGCCTATCGAGGCGAACGGGCCGTTCACTCACACCCAACGAAGGTTTCCATGTGGACAGATCCTGTCCTAAACGGCTCCTAGGGTTGTTGTCACGACGACCTCGAAGGAGACGTGACATGGCGATCTACGTGCTGGTTCCCGGCGCCTGCCACGGCGGATGGTGGTACGAGCCGCTGGCCGCGGAGCTGCGCGACGAGGGGCACCGGGCGTACCCCGTGACGCTGACCGGTCTCGGCCCGCAGGCCGCGCCGACCGGCTCGGTCAACCTGGACACGCACATCGACGACGTGGTGCGCCTGCTGGAAGAGGCGGACCTGCGTGATGTCGTCCTGTGTGGACACAGCTATGCCGGGATGGTGATCACCGGGGCCGCCGACCGGGTGCCGGAGCGGATCGCGTCGCTGGTCTACGTCGACGCCTTCGTGCCGCAGGACGGCGATTCGGTGATGTCGCTGACCGACGACCACTGGCACCAGTGGTACATCGGCGGCTCGGCGGGCGACGGCTTCTCGGTCGCGCCGCTGCCGGTGCTGAGCCCGCGCGCGACGCCGCACCCGCTGGCCACGCTGGTGCAGGGCATCCGGCTCACCGGCGCGCTGGACCGGGTTCCGCGCCGCGAGTACGTGTTCTGCTCCGAGTTCGAGCACACCCCGTTCGCCTCCACCTACGAGCGCCTGCGGAACGATCCGGCGTGGCACGTCCGGTCGCTGCCGATCGGGCACAACATCGTCGCCGACGCCCCGGACGACTTCCGCAAGATCCTCCTCGCCGCCGCATAGGCGCGGAGTATCCGCTGGTCAGGACCCGTGTGTGTTTTGTGTTGCCATGGCAGCACAAAACACGCACGGCAGACCCGGCCGACCGACCCCGCGAAGTATTCCTTGACACGAAAATTCTCTGTGGCGAATACTTCTGTCCATGGACGCAGCATTCCTCGCCGCACTGGCCGATCCGGCTCGCTGGCGGCTCGTGAGCCTGTTGGCCGAGCGGCCCCGCTCGGTCGGCGTCCTGGCCCAGCTCGCCGAGGCACGCCAGCCGCAGACGACCAAGCACCTGCAGACCCTGGAGCGCGCCGGCATCGCCACCTCCCAGCGCACCGGCCAGCGCCGCATCTACGCGCTCCGACCCGGCCCGTTGCGTGACCTGGCGGCCGCGCTGAACCGGCTCGCCGACGCCGCGGCCCAGGTCGGTGGCCCGCGCGAGACCTACGACCGCTACGGGGCCAGCCTCGACGCGGAACGGCTCGCAGCCGAGGATTCGGGGTGGGCCGACGGCCGCTCGTTCGGGTTTCACCGGGCGCTGGCTGGGCGTCCCGAGCTGGTCTGGCGCCACCTGACCGATCCCGCGCTGCTCGCCCGCTGGTGGGTACCCGACGACCTGCGCGTCTCCGAGCTCGTCTTCGAGGCGCGACCGGGCGGGCGGATCGTCCAGGAGTACCGCGACGTCGAGGACACCGGCGACTCGGACCCGGTCGCCGGGCGCGCGGAGGGAGTCGTCGAAGACGTGCGCCCCGGCGAGCGCCTCACCTACCGGCTCTCCCCGCTGCTCCCCGACGGCGGCCTCGCCTTCACCGCGCACGTCGACCTGTGCCTCCGGTCCACCGGCACCGGCACGGAACTCGACGCCCACTGGCGGATCACCGACAGCACCGTCTACTCCGCCGACTTCATCGCAGGCATCGAGATCGGCTTCGGCCAGTGCCTCGACAAGCTCGCGGCGACCCTCACCGACACCATCGACACAAGGAGCTCCTCGTGGGACGACTGATCATCAACGTCGCCATGACCGTCAACGGCGCCTTCGAAGCACCGGCGCCCGAGCCGCAGGGGTGGCTGGTCACCGATCCCGACAGCATGCAGGCCGGGCTGGAGATGTGGCAGGCGGCCGACGCCATGGTGCTCGGGCGCAAGACCTTCGAGGGATTGTCCGCCGCCTGGCCCCAGCTCGCCGACGTCCCCGGCTTCGAGGCGTACGCGGCCCGGATGAACGGCATGCCCAAGTACGTCGCATCCCGGTCGCTGACCGGACCGCTGGAGTGGAACGCCACCCTGATCGACGGCGACCTCGCCGAGAGCGTGCGCCGCCTCAAGGCCGAACACGACGGCAACCTGATCGCCCCCTCCGCCGGTGAACTGACCCGAGACCTCCTCGCCCACGACCTCGTCGACGAGCTCTGGTTCAACGTCAGCCCCTACCTGTGGGCGACCGGACCGCGGATCTTCGACGACCTCGGCGACGTCCGGCTGGAACTCGTCAACACGACGACCTTCCCCTCGGGCGTGGTCCGCCTGTGCTACCGCCCCACCCCCGCCGCCGGGTGATCCCCACGGCAGCGGACCCCGCCGGTCAGGGCCCGTGCGCGTTTTGTGCTGCTACAGCAACACAAAACACGCACGGGCCCGTCGCTCACCGGAGCCGGCCGGGGGTCACTCCTCGGGGGCGATCTTGAAGCCCGCCTTGCGGGCCGCCTTGGCGATCTTCTTGTCCGGGTGCTGGGCGCCGATGAGGGCCAGGACCTCGCGGACGTCCGGGTGGTCCAGGCGCCACATCTCCTCGAAGACCGCCGACTCCTGCCCGGCGGGCACGGTCTCCGCGAGCACGTCGGGCAGCTCCTCCGGGTCGACCGAGTCGAGCGCGGCCGCGAGCATGTCGGTGAGCAACCGCGCCGCGTCGGCCACCGTCGATTCGAGCTCCTCGGACGGATTCAGCTGGTGCAGCGTCACCTTCGCGTAAGGCCGGAGCATCGGCTCGTCCAGCGCCTGCCGCCACCGCTGCGTCGCGGTCGCGGCGTGCGGCGCCGCGATGGCGACCGCGATCATCCGGTCTTCCGCCTCGCCTTCCGAGGCGGCGGTCAGCAGGTCGTCGGTGGCGGCGACGGCTCCGCGCGCCTCGAACCAGGCGTCGGTTTCCGCGTCCAGCTCCTCGTCGGTCGAGCCCTTGGCGAAGTCCACCAGGTCGAAGGCGGCCATCTCCTCGACCGGCGGCAGCAGCGGAACCTCGACGCCACCGTCGGTCAACGCGCCGCCGAAGGTGTACTGGCCGAGCGGGGTGAGGCGGGCGATGCCCCCTTCCACCGTCACCGCACCCAGGTCGGCGAGGACCGCCAGCAGCCGTTCCGCCGGATCGCCGCAGGTAGCGACCCAGTTGTCCCACGCTCCGCCGGAAGTGGTCTCGTCCACGGCGATCTCGCGGATCATGTCGCGCAGCTCGGCGACGGGCGCGCCTTCGCTGCGGGCGAGGAACAGCGACACCATCGCGTAGTAGGCGACGTCCTCGAGGTCGAGGTCGGCGCACTCGTCCTGGAAGATCTCCTCCAGCAGCAGCCCCAAGGCGTCCGCCCAGACGTCCAGCACCGCTTGGTCGTCGCCGTCCGGCCAGTCGTCGACGCTGGGGCCGACCTCGACGATTTCCGTTGAGGGGCCGATGAATTCCAGCTCGGCCGCCCACTCCCACAGCCGCTCCAGCTCCGGGATGTCCGCCATGCCCTCCACCGCGTCCGGAACCGCGAAGCCGAGCGCCTCGGCGGCTGCGATGGCGTCGCCGGTGCTCAGCGCGCCGGCGCTGATCGGGCAGGCGACCGTGCGGACCGCAAGCCGCCGGGCCCGGTCGAGCAGCGGGCTCTGCCGCGCCGCGGCGGCGAGCTCCTCGTCCGACGGCAACCGCAGCGGCGGCAACCGGTCCGGCAGCCCGAGCTCCACCCGGAGGTCGTAGGGCTGCTCGCCGGGCGGGGCCATCGCCACCTCGGCGAACCGCGGCTCGATCTCGTCGACCTTCCGCCGCAGGTCGTCCACCAGCGCCGGCTCGATCCGGCCGGTGTCGCCGGCGAAGGTCAGCAGTTCGCGGAGCGTCGCGAGCACCTCGGTCAGGTCCTCGTCCTCCTCGACCGCGACCTTGGCGGGGAACTGCTCCAGCAGCAGCTCGTCGAGATCGTCCGGACGCAGTTCGCCGAGTTCGGGCAGGCCGACGTGCTCGTACAGCAGCCGGAGCAGGATCTCGGCGTCGTTGCTGTTCCCCTGCACCGGTTGTGCCTGTTTATCGGCCCACTCCGCCAGTTCTGGCAGCAGGCTGTCGACCGGATCGCGCTCCATGTTCAAAGCGTATCGACCCGGGCACCAGCGCGAAGGCAGTGGGCGGCTCAGACCGGAACCGCTCCCCGAAGCCGACGGTGCAGCGGCGCCGGATGTGCTCGCCCTACTGAGGGCGGTAGGCGCGCAGGAACACCTCGACGCCAGCCGCGACGATGGCCTCGACCTCGCCCTCGTCGATCGAGCGCGCGCCCCAGAAGGTCAGGCTCTGCACCTCCCCGGCGACCAGGAGCACG
Organism: Saccharopolyspora sp. NPDC045941; assembly: GCF_056431445.1. NCBI lineage: Bacteria > Bacillati > Actinomycetota > Actinomycetes > Pseudonocardiales > Pseudonocardiaceae > Saccharopolyspora > Saccharopolyspora sp. NPDC045941. Next base: position 20,424 of record NZ_JBWKKU010000078.1, on the reverse strand, counting down.
AAGTGCACCGCCGCCCGCTGCGGATCGTCGATCTCCAGCAGCCCCTTGTCGCTCAGCTCGGCCAGCCGCCGGGCCAGATCGGCCTGCACCTGCCTCGGGCCGGCCGCCTGCCACTCCTCCACGACCTCCGCCGGGATGTGCCCGACGTCGGCGTTGATCTGCCGCACCAGGAAGAAATGGGCCTCGAACTCGGGCATCGCGGCGGTGAAGTCGCGCCCGAGGCCGATCAGGTCCGACCGCAGGTCGACGATCTTGCCGAGGTGCCGGTCGAGGTCGGCCAGCTGCGCGTCCCGGACCGCCGCCGCACTTTCCAGGATGACCTCGCGGAACAGCTCGCCCTTGTCCGCGAAGTGGTTGTAGATGGTGCGGGTCGACACCTCGGCCGCCTTGGCGATCGTGTCGATGCTGGCGCGCGCGTAGCCGTCCCGGCCGAACACCTCGCGGGCCCCGTCGATGATCGCCCGGCGCTTCTCCGAGCCGCGACGCGAGACGTTTTCCCTGCTCATCAATACCCTTTCCGCCAAAGTACAACGACCATTGCATTTAGTGCATTACATGTTGTACTTTACCACTGCGCCGCTTCCGGAGCCCACCGGAACGCCGATCCACGAGGAGCGAAAGATGTCCGCACTGCGCCTGGCCGTGATCATCGGGACCAACCGCGAAGGCCGCTTCGGCCCGACCGTCGGCAACTGGTTCACCCGGCAGGCCCGGGAGTTCGGCGGCCTCGACGTCGACGTCATCGACCTGGCCGAGATCGACCTGCCCGCCACCCTCGACTTCGGCGCCCGGCCGGTCGTCGAGCTCGGCGGGCGACTGGCCGCCGCCGACGCCTACGTCGTCGTGACCCCCGAGTACAACCACAGCTTCCCGGCCGTGCTGAAGCACGCGATCGACCTCTACCGCGAGGAATGGCAGGCGAAGCCGATCGGTTTCGTCTCCTACGGCGGGATGGGCGGCGGCCTGCGCGCCGTCGAGCAGCTGCGGCTGGTCTTCGCCGAACTGCACGCCACGACCGTCCGCGACACGGTCAGCTTCCACAACGCCTGGGAGCGCTTCGACGAGACCGGCGCCCCGCTCGACGAGGGCTGCAACGAGGCCGCCAAGGGCATGCTCGGCCAGCTCACCTGGTGGGCGCGCGCCCTGCGCGCCGCCCGCGCCACCGAACCGTACGCCGCGTGATCTCCCGGAGCTCTCCCGTGCAGAACAAGCTCACCCTGGTGGTCGTGCTGCTGGGCTACCTGGTCCTACCGATGGCGATGTCCGGCACGACCGTGGCACTGCCCCAGATCGGCGCCTCGCTCGACGCCTCCGGCGGCGCCCTGCAATGGGTGGTGACCGGCTACTTCCTCACGGCCTCGTCGTTCATGCTCGTCGCCGGCTCGACCGGGGACCTGTTCGGCAGGCGCCGGATCTACCGGGTCGGCGCCGCGATCTACGCGCTCGGCAGCCTGGCCGCCGCGCTCACGCCGGGCATCCTGGCGCTGGACGTGGCCCGCACGCTCACCGGCGTCGGGGCGGCGGGCGTGATGGCGGGCGGCGGCGCGATCCTCGCGTCCACGTTCACCGGGACCGAGCGGACCAGGGCGTTCGCCGCGATGGGCACGACCGCGGGCCTGGGCATGGCGATCGGCCCGACGCTGGCGGGCTGGCTGGTCGGCGCGCTCGGCTGGCGCGCGACGTTCGGCACCTTCGCGGCCGCCGGAATGCTCCTGCTGGCAGGCACTTTCGCGATGGCCGAGTCGCGGGCCGACCGGCGCCCGCGGGTGGACTGGGGAGGCGCGGTGACCTTCATCGCCGGGCTCGCCTCGGTGATGTTCGCGATCACCCAGAGCTCGCGGGCCGGCTGGACGAGCCCGCTGGTGCTGGGCCTGCTCGCCGCGGGCGCCGCGCTGCTGGCGCTGTTCGCGGCCGTCCAACGGCGCAGCGCGCATCCGGTGCTGGACCTGACCCTGCTGCGCAACCGGCGGTTCGTCGGCTGGCTCAGCTCGGGCGTCGTGATGGTGCTGGGCTTCGGCGGGATGATGTCGTACCTGCCCACGTTCCTGCAAGGCGCGAACGGGATGTCGGCGCGGGACGCCGGGCTGATCATGCTGATGTCGACGGCGCCGACGCTGTTCATGCCGCTGCTAGGCGGGCGGCTGGTCAACCGGGGCGTCTCGCCGCGCGCGCTGATCACCGCCGGGCTGCTGCTGATCGCGGCGGGCAACGCCTGGCTCACCGTGCTGCACCCCGGGATCGGCGCGGGCGCGCTGCTCGGCCCGCTGCTGACGGTCGGCGTCGGGATCGGCCTGGCCACCGGTCTCATCGACGCGCAGGCGATGAACCAGGTCGCCCAGTCCCGGACCGGCATGGCGGCGGGCCTGCTGAACACGATCCGCGGCGGCTCCCAGACGCTGGTGCTCGCGCTGTTCGGTTCGATGCTGATCAGCCTGCTGACCAGCCGCGTCGGCGACCAGGCCGGGAAGGTGGCGACCGGCGAGCTGGCCGCCGCGCAGCACGACTTCCTGGCCGTCCAGCTGAGCGACGCCTGGCAGGTCCTGCTCTGGGCGATCGCGGCGGTGACCGCGCTCGGCGCCCTGGTGGTCGCGGCCCTGCTCGCCCCGGCCCGCGAACCAGCCCGGCACGCGGTCCCGCAAGCCGGCTGACCGTTCCTCGTGGCGTGCGGGGGGACCGGAGCGGACGTTAGATTGCGGCGCGAAACCGGCATTCGAGGAGCAGCCACGATGACCAGCCCGGATTCCCCGCGGATCTCGACGTTCCTGATGTTCGAGGGCAAGGCGGAGGAGGCGATGAACTTCTACACCTCGCTGTTCGAGGACGGCGAGATCCTCGACATCACCCGCTACGGCGCCGACGGTCCGGGCGACGAGGGAACCGTGCAGCTCGCCACGTTCACGATCCTCGGCCAGCAGTTCATGTGCATCGACAGCCACGTGTCGCACGCCTTCACCTTCACGCCGTCGATGTCGTTGTTCGTCAACTGCCGCACGGAAGCCGAGCTCGACGGCGCTTACGCGGCGCTCGTCGAGGGCGGCGCGGCGCTGATGCCGCTGGGCTCCTACGGATTCAGCCCCAAGTTCGGCTGGGTGAACGACCGCTTCGGCGTCTCCTGGCAGCTGAACCTCCCCGGCTGACAACCCGGGATCACCGCTGGAGCGCGCAATGGAAAACTATTGCAGGAGAAGCCGTTCTAGCGGATGGGATGCTTATGACGATCGTCGGCAGCGAGCGCGTCAGCCGGACCGAAGAGGCGTTGGCCGTGCTGCGGCCGGACGTGCGCGAGTTGACCGCGAGCGTTGATGCCGCTGTGCTGCGCCCGGCCGACGAATCCGTGCTCAGCCACGCCGATCGGGCCCGGATCGCGTTACGCGTCGCGCTGGTCAACGAACACCAGGAATATGTGGACGAGCTGGCCGAACAGCTCGATTCGCTGGCCGGGGACGGGGCCGCCGAGGTGGTCTTCGACGTCGAGCGCTGGTCCGAACTTCCGGAGGCGCTGCAAGCGTTGCTCGCGCATTGCGAGCAGGTCGCGCTGGACCCGGCCGATGCGGGTTTCGATGAGATCACCGCGCTGCGGGAGCACGGGTTCAGCTCCGCGCAGGTGGTGGCCGCGGCGCAGATCGTCGCGTACGTCAGCTACCGGGTCCGGTTGCTGCTCGGGTTGTCGCTCGTCGAGGAGGCCGGGGACGGGCCGGTCGCCGACGGCCCGGTGAACACCATTGAGGCCGGGGCCACCGCCGACGGCTGCGAACTCCCCGCCCCCGCCGACGCGTTCCGGGCGCTGCGCTGGGTTCCGTGGGTCGATCCGGCGGATGCGCCGGAGGAATCCGCCGGGGCGCAGTGGTCGCCGTTCTACTTGACGCTGCGGCACGATCCGGAGTTGCTGGCGGAGCGCACCGCGCTGCACAACGCGATCATGAGCGGCTCCGGCGCGCTCGACCCGGCCGACCGCGAGCTGGCCGCGCTGGCCACGTCGCTGATCACCGGCTGCGAGTACTGCGCCGGGGTGCACGGCCGCCGCCAGGTGCAGTTGTCGGGCGACCAGATCACCGCCGTGGCGCTGGCGGAGGCGGGCCCGGCGGCGGTGGCGGATCCGCGACGGCGCGCCATCGTCGACACCGCAGGTGCCCTCGCCCCCACCCCGGCGGCGCTGTCCGCCGCCGGCATCCGCCGCCTGCACGCCGTCGGCCTCAGCGCCGACGACGTCCGCGACCTCGTCGCGGTCTCGGCGATGTTCACCTGGGACAACCGGTTGTTGATGACCCTCGGCAACGCCGCCGCCTGACATCCCGCAGGCTGAGGTCCGCAGGCTGAGGTCCCGGAGTCCGATGTCCCGCAGTTTCAATTGAAACTGCACCCCTCCGGCGTGTCGGGTGCACGACACGCCGGAGGCTGCGGGCGACTTCCGCAATTTCCATTGAAATCGAAGGTCTGATTTCCATTGAAATTGCGGGGAAACCGGGATCCGGGCCGGTCATCTGGGGGCGATCGGAGGGGTCCGGGTCCGCAGGGGCGGTGGCGGAGCCTCGTGGCGCCGGACCTCGACCCGGGTCAGCTGGCCCGTGCAGCCCTGGGCCAGGCTCGAAGTTCCGATGTCCCGCGTCACCGCATTCGGGTTCCCGTGGATGCAGGTCGCGACCTCGGGCGCACTCGGATCGAACCAGGCGCCGGTCGAGAGCTGGACCACGCCGGGCCGCACGGCGTCGCTGATCGCCACCGCCGCGAGGACGCTGCCCGTGGCGCTCACGATCCGCGCTATGTCCCCTGTGGACAGTCCTCGCGCCGCCGCGTCGGCGGGGTGGATGCGCATCGGTTCCCGGTCGTGGACCTTGGAATCCGCACTGGTCGCGCCGTGGTCGAGCTGGCTGTGCAGGCGGGTCGCCGGGTTGTTCGCGACCAGGAACAGCGGGAACTCGCCCGATCCCGGCGGGACCTGCAGCTCCTCCGGGACCAGCCAGGCCGGGTGGCCGGGACAGTCGGCGTAGCCGAAGGAGTCGATGCGCTGCGAGAACAGCTCGATCCTCCCGCTCGGCGTCGGCAGCGGGTTCCCAGCCGGGTCGGCGCGGAACCGGTCGTAGAGGACCTGGTCGTCCGGCTCTCCCGGCAGGTCCAGCCGGCCGTTCTCCCAGAACTGCGCGAAGTCCAGGCCCGGATCGAAGTTCTGCCGCCACTGCTCGTACAGGTGCTCCAGCCAGGCCCGCTCGTCGCGGCCCTCGGTGAACTCCTGCGCCAGCCCGAGCTCCTCGGCCAGGGCGGCGAAGATCTCGAAGTCCGACCGGGCCTCCCCGAGCGGCGGAACCACCTGGCGCATGGCGACCAGCGCGCGATCTTCCCTGGCGCAGCCCAGGTCGTTGCGCTCCAGCGTGGTCGTGGCCGGGAACACGATGTCGGCGTGCCGCGCCGTCGCCGTCCAGAACGGGTCGTGCACGATGACCGCCTCGGGGCGGTTGAACGCCTCCGCGAGCCGCGTCAGGTCCTGGTGGTGGTGGAACGGGTTCCCGCCGGCCCAGTACACCAGCCTGATGTCCGGGTACGTGCGCCGCTCGCCGTCGTACTCGTACTCCTGCCCCGGGTTCAGCAGCATGTCCGCGATGCGCGCGACCGGGATGAACTGGCGCACCGGGTTCACACCCTGCGGCAACTTCGGCAACCGGTACGGCAGCGGGCGCACCCCGATGCCGGCCATCGAGCCGTAACCGTGGCCGAATCCCCCGCCGGGCAGGCCGATCTGGCCTAGCACGCACGCCAGCGCGATGCCCGCCCACAGCGGCTGCTCGCCGTGGCGGGCGCGCTGCAGCGACCAGCTCAGCGTCACCATCGTCCGCCGCGTCGCCATGGACTCGGCGAGCCCGACGATCACCGCCGCGTCGATGCCGCAGATCTCCTCTGCCCACTGTGGACTCTTCGCGGTGCCGTCCGCCGCGCCGGAGAGGTACTTCCAGAACTCCTCGAAGCCCTCGCAGTGCGTGCGGAGGAATTCCTCGGCGTGCCAACCGCGTTCGATCAGCACGTGGCACAACGCCAGCATCAGCGCGGTGTCGGTGCCCGGCACCGGCGCCAGCCACTCGGCGTCGAGCTCCGCGGCGAGGTCGTCGCGCAGCGGGCCGACCAGCGTGAACCGCGCGCCGCGCTCCCTTGTCCGGCGCAGGTGCCCGGCGACCGAATGCCTGCTGATGCCGCCCGAGTTGACCTGCGAGTTCTTCGCCGGAATGCCGCCGAAGCAGACGAAGTGCTCGGTGTGCTCGGCCAGCACCGGCCACGCCGTCGGGCGGCCGATCGGGTCTTCGTTGCCGACGACGTGCCGCAGCAGCGGCGTGGCCGCGCCCAGGCTGTAGGAGTTCACCGAGCGGGTGTAGCCGCCGATGACGTTCAGGAACCGGTGGATCTGGCTCTGCGCGTGGTGGAACCGGCCCGCGCTGCCCCAGCCGTAGGAGCCGCCGTAGATCGCCTCGTTGCCGTGGGTGCGGCGGACCCGGTCCAGCGCGCTCGCCGCGAGCTCGACCGCCTCGGCCCAGCTGACCTGCACGTACTCGTCCCGGCCGCGCACGCCCCGGCCGTCCAGAAAGCCCTTCCGCACGTGCGGCGCGAGCACGCGCACCCGTTCGTCGAGCGCTGCGGGCACGTTCCGCAGCAGCGGAGCCGGGTCCGGGTCTCCGGGATCGGCGATCACGTCCAGGCCGTCCGGCGTGCCGGCCGCGGTGAACAGTCCCCAGTGCGAGCTCTGTTGCCGATACGTAGTCACCTCAACATCGTCGCAAACCATCTGCCCCAACCGAAGCCCCGCGGGATCAGCGGAGGAGGCGGGCGGCGCCGACCTCGCGGACGTGGACCACGAGGTCGAGCCATTCGGCCAGGGACCCACCGGAGAGGTGGTAGGAGGCGTCGTCGGCGGGGTCGTAGACCGGGCCGATCAGCCGCGTCCGCGTCGGGGCGTCGAGCCAGGCGCGCACGTCCGCCGGGGCATCGGCGCGCAGGTCGAGCACGTAGGCGTCGGGCCCGGCGGCGAGCACGGCTTCGGCGAAGTCCGCAGGCGGTGCGGGCACCTTGTGGCCGCGCTGGAAGGTCAACCCGACGGGGACGTATCCGGCACCGAAGCGTTCGCGCAGGTAGCTGCCCGCGTTGCGGTGGGTCAGCGCGCCCGGCGACACCGTGCGCGCCGCACCGTTGACGAGGTGCGCGAGGCCGCCCCAGTAGACGATCTTGTGCCCGCTGCGCTCGTGCCAGCGGATGGTGTTCTCGGCCAGTCCGCGCTCGATGTCCGCAAGGTCCGGCCCGGGCCCGACCACTTGGTCCGCCAGGGCGAACCGCACCTGGTCGTCGGGGTGCCGCTCGTTGTGACCGCGGATCCACCGCACGGCCTCGAGGACTTCCTCCACACGCAGGAAGGGCCGGGCGCCGGCCAGCACCTCGCGCGGGTCTCCCCGCCCCGTCCGCACGTAGGCGTCGAGCTCGGCGCTCGCGACGTCGTCGCCTTCCAGCAACAGCGACCGGAACCCCAGTTCCTCCACCAAGAACCGCAGCAGACGGTGCGCGACGGCCGCCAGCTCGTGAGTTCCCCGGGACGACGCGCCGAGCGCCACGACCGTGGCGTCGCTCAGCCGGTCCCGGAGCGGCCGCAAGTCCTCGTGCGGGGCGCGGGGGTCCAGCGAGGTGAGCCGCACCGCCTGACTGTTGATCCACTGCTCTGCTCGTTCCACGATCCGAACGTAGAACCTCGACCAAAGTGGAGGTCAACATCGCCGGACGCGGACTGTGCAAGAGGCACCCTTCTGCCCTCCGGACTGTGCATTAAGCCCACTGACGACGAGCTGACCTGGGCTTACGGTTACCGGCTAACACCGGCGCCCATCCGAAGGAGCTCGCCATGGCCTCATCCGTCGGGGTCGACGACTACGCGCTGACCCGGGTTCCCGCCGGCGCCCGCTACTCCTGGTGGTCCGTCGCGGTGCAGCGGTTCGGCCAGGTGTCCGCGCTCAGCCAGTTCCTGCTCGGCGCCACCCTCGGCTTCGGGATGACCTTCTGGAACGCCTTCCTCGCGCTGACGCTCGGCGCGGTGATCCTGGAGATCGTCGCGATCTTCGTCGGCATCATCGGCGCCCGCGAGGGCCTGTCCACCTCGATGCTGGCCCGCTGGACCGGCTTCGGCCGCGCCGGGTCCGCGCTGATCGGCCTGGCCATCGCGATCAGCCTGATCGGCTGGTTCGGCATCCAGTCCGCCGTGTCCGCCAAGGGCCTGGTGGCGCTGGTCGGCGGGCTGCCGGAATGGGGCTGGGCGCTGGTGTTCGGGCTGATCGTCACCGCGGTCGTGCTGCGCGGGTTCGGCTCGATGGCCTGGGTCGCCTACGTGACAGTGCCCGCCTTCCTGGTCCTGGTCGGCTGGTCGATCGGCGTCGAGCTCTCGCAGCACGACATCGGCGCGCTGATGGCCTCCGCCCCGCCCGGCCCGCAGCTGTCGCTGCTGGAGGGCACCACGCTGGTGGCGGGCGGTTTCATCACCGGCGCGGTGATCACCCCGGACATGACCCGCTTCAACCGCTCCGTCGGCGACGTGGTCAAGCAGACGCTGGTCGGCATCACCCTCGGCGAGTACGTGATCGGGCTGGCCGGGGTGCTGCTCGCGCACGCCGTGCGGTCCGCCGACATCACCACCATCGTCACCTCCTCGGTCGGCTGGGTCGGCATCCTGGTGGTCGTCGCCGGCACCGTGAAGATCAACGACTGGAACCTGTACTCGTCCGGGCTGGGCCTGGTGAACTTCGTCGGCACGGTCTTCGGCAAGAAGCTCAACCGCGGCGTCGCGACCGCGGTGTTCGGCCTGATCGGCAGCGTGCTGGCGGCCGTCGGCATCCTCGACCAGTTCACCGGTTTCCTGACCGTGCTCGGCGTGGTGTTCCCGCCGATCGGCGGGATCATGGTCGCCGAGTACTTCATCGTGCGGCGCTGGCGGGGCGAGCTGGAGGCGTCGCGGGCGCTGGGCGAGATCCCGGCCTCCGCGCCGAACTGGGTGCCCGCGACGCTGGTCGTCTGGCTGGTCTCCGCGCTGGTCGGCGGGTTCGTCGAGATCGGCCTGCCGAGCATCAACTCGCTCGTGCTCGCGTTCGTGCTCTACGTCGTCGCCGGGAAGCTCGGCCTCGTCCGCGGCGTCGGCAGCACCCGTACCACCGCCGAGGTCGCGAGCGCGCAAGCGGGCTAGAGAGGCTGTTTTGAATGTCGTGGTGGGGAGGTTTGGTAACGCGGGGTTTTGTCTTTGAAGCGGCGCAGCCGCTTAGCCCACCCTCGCCGCTTGCACCGCCGCGGGTTCTCAGGTGTCTTCTCGCGAGGACAGCCCCGACGTGGTGAATTGGCTATTCATGAGTCGGGGATCCCACAGCGAGAAGGCGCCTGAGGTTCCGCCACCCGCACCGCCACGCAAGGTGAGTCTGGAAACAGGCTCTAGAACCGGGCTCAGCGCTCACGACACCAACCCAGACAAGGAGTTCCGACTTGCGCATCGGCATTGACGTCGGCGGCACCAACACCGACGCCGTCCTGCTGGACGGCACAAAGGTGCTCGCCGCGGTGAAGATGAGCACCACCACCGATGTCACCTCCGGGATCGTCGCGGCCATCGACGGCCTGCAGCGGCAGCACCCGTTCGACCCGGCCGGGGTGCGGGCGGTGATGATCGGCACCACGCACTTCATCAACGCCCTCGTCGAGGCCCGCCGCCTCGCCCCGACCGCCGCGGTGCGGCTCAGCCTGCCCGCGGGCGCGTCGCTGCCGCCGATGGTGGACTGGCCGCAGCGGCTGGTGGACGCCGTTTCCGGGCGCAGCTACCTGTGCCACGGCGGGCACGAGTTCGACGGCAGGCACATCGCCGAGCTCGACGAGGCCGAGCTGCGCAAGGCCATCGACGACATGGGCCGCAACGGCATCCGCAGCGTCGCGATCACCTCGGTGTTCTCGCCCGTCAACCACGAGTTCGAGCAGCGCGCGGCGGAGCTCATCGCCGCGGAGCTGCCGGACGTGGCGATCTCGCTGTCCCACGAGATCGGCCGGATCGGCCTGCTGGAGCGGGAGAACGCGACCGTCATCAACGCCGCGCTGCGCGAGCTCGCGGCCAACATCGTCGACGGCCTGGCGTCGTCGGTGACCGGCGCGGGCATCACCGCCCCGCTCTACCTGAGCCAGAACGACGGCACCCTGATGGACGTCGACTTCGCCCGCCGCTACCCGGTGGCGACGTTCGCCTCCGGCCCGACGAACTCGATGCGCGGCGCCGCCGTGCTCTCCGGCCTGGACACCTGCGCGGTGGTCGACGTCGGCGGCACCACCAGCGACGTCGGCGTGCTCAACCAGGGCTTCCCGCGCGAGGCGACCACGGCGGTCAGCGTCGCCGGGATCCGCACCAACTTCCGGATGCCGGACGTGCTGTCGATCGGCATCGGCGGCGGCAGCCTGGTGCGCGGCGAGCCGTCGGCGGTGACCGTCGGGCCCGAGTCGGTGGGCTACCGGCTGACCTCGAAGGCGCTGGTGTTCGGCGGCGACACGCTGACCGCGACGGACATCGCGGTGGCGGCCGGGCGCGCCGAGATCGGCGACCCGGAGCTGGTCAAGCACCTGGACCGCGACCTGGTGCGGGCCGCGCTGGAGCGCATCGCGGCCGACAACGCGGACGCGGTCGAGCGGATGCGGACCTCGGCGGAGCCGCTGCCGGTGGTCGCCGTCGGCGGCGGTTCGGTGCTGCTGCCGGACGAGCTCGGCGACGCCGGCGAGGTGCACCGGCCGGAGAACTACGCGGTGGCCAACGCCATCGGGGCCGCGATCGCGCAGATCGGCGGCGAGGTCGACCGGGTGTACGCGATCGAGCCGGGCCGCCGCGAGTCGGTGGTCGACGAGGCCAAGCAGGAGGCGATCGACCGGGCGGTGGCGGCGGGCGCAAGACCATCCACAGTGGACATCGTGGACTTCGACGAGGTGCCGATCCCGTACCTGCCGGGCAACGCGACCCGGATCCGGGCGAAGGCCGTCGGCGACCTGCAGCTCGGAGGCGGCGATGAGTGACAATCGAACTTCCCGCTCATCGACGCCGACCGGGTGCGGGTGTCCCGCAGAAACACAGGGCATGAGCATGCGCGAGATCACGCTGTCCGACCTGGACGACATCGCCCGCGGCGCGGCCATCCTGGGCACCGGTGGCGGCGGCGACCCGCACATCGGCCGGCTGCTGGCCGCCGCCTCGGTGCGCGAGCACGGCTCGGTTTCCCTGACACCGCTGGAAGAAGTGCCCGCCGATGCCGCGGTGCTGCCGGTGGCGATGATGGGCGCGCCGACTGTGATGGTCGAGAAGCTGCCGTCGATCGAGCAGATCGGCCTGGCCGCCCGCACCCTCGCCGACTACCTCGGCCGCGAGCTCACGCACATCGCGTGCGCCGAGGCGGGCGGGGTCAACTCGCTGATCCCGGTCGCCGCCGCCGCGCAGCTGGGCCTGCCGCTGATCGACGGCGACGGCATGGGGCGCGCGTTCCCCGAGATCCAAATGGTGCTGCCGACGCTGTACGGCGTCGAGGCCACCCCGATGGCCATCGCCGACGAGAAGGGAAACCGCGGCGTTCTGGACACGGTGGACAACCACTGGGCCGAGCGGCTGGCGCGCAGCGCCACCATCGACATGGGCTGCTCGGCGATGATCAGCACGTACGCGATGACCGGGCAGCAGGCCCGCGACTCGCTGGTGCCGGGCACCCTGACGCTCTGCGCCGAGCTGGGCCGGCTGGTGCGCACCGCGCAGGCCGAGCACGCCGATCCGGTGGACGCGGTCGTCGCGCGGCTGGCCGGGCGGCGGCTGTTCACCGGCAAGGTCGTCGACGTCTCGCGGCGCACCGTCTCGGGCTTCGCGCGCGGCGACGCGCGGCTGACCGGCATGGACGGCGACAGCGGCAGCGAGCTGGTGCTGCGGTTCCAGAACGAGCACCTGGTCGCCGAGCGCGACGGCGCCGTCCTGGCCTCGGTACCGGACCTGATCTGCACGCTGGACCGGGAGTCCGGCGAGGCCGTCACCACCGAGGCGCTGCGCTTCGGCCAGCGGATCGCGGTCATCGCCGCGCCGGCCGACCCGCGCTGGCACACCCCGGCGGGCCTGGAGCTGGCCGGGCCGCGCTACTTCGGCTACGACATCGACCCGGTGGGGGTCGCGCGGTGAGCTGGCAGCTGACCGAGGAACACCTCGAAGACCTGGCCCGCGGCGCGGCGCTGCTGGGCACCGGTGGCGGCGGCGACCCGTACGTGGGCCGCCTGCTGGTGCAGCAGGCGATCCGCGAGTCCGGGCCGATCACGGTGCTCGATCCGTCCGAAGTGGACGACGATGCGCTGGTGATCCCGACGGCGCAGATGGGCGCGCCCACGGTGGTGCACGAGAAGATCCCCAGCGGCGACGAGCCGGTGTCGGCCCTGCGCGCGCTGGAGTCCTACCTCGGGGCCGAGGCGAGCGCGACCATGCCGATCGAGTGCGGCGGGATCAACTCGATGATCCCGCTGGTGGTGGCCGCGCGCACCGGCCTGCCGGTGGTGGACGCCGACGGCATGGGCCGGGCGTTCCCGGAACTGCAGATGGAGACCTTCGGGGTCTACGGCGTGACGGGTTCGCCGATGGCGGTGGCCGGCGAGCGCGGCGAGACGGCGGTGATCGACGCCGGCGACGACAACGAGCGGATGGAGTGGCTGGCGCGCGGCGTCACCATCAGGCTGGGCGGCGTCGCGCACATCGCCGAGTACTCGATGAGCGGCGCGGACGTGAAGCGCACCGCGATCCCGCGCACGCTCACGCTGGCGCACACCGTCGGCAAGGCCATCCGCGAGGCCCGGGAGGGCAACGGCGACCCGATCGCACACCTCGGCGAGGTCCTGAAGGACACGCTGTACGGGAACTTGCGGGTGCTGTTCCGGGGCAAGGTCTCGGACGTGGAGCGGCGCACCGAGGCCGGGTTCGCCCGCGGGCGCGCTGCGGCGGTGTCCTTCGACGGCGAGCACAAGCTGGAGCTGGAGTTCCAGAACGAGAACCTGGTGGCGCTGGTCGACGGCGAGGTGCGGTGCGTGGTGCCGGACCTGGTGTGCGTGCTCGAATCCGAGCAGGCGGAGCCGATCACCACCGAAACCCTGCGCTACGGCCAGCGGGTCACGGTCATCGGCATCTCCACCCCGGACCTGATGCGAACCCCGGAAGCCCTGGCGGTCTTCGGCCCGGCGGCCTTCGGCCTCCCCTACGACTTCCACCCCGTGGAAGACCTCGTCGACCCCTGACCCCCCAGTTTCAATTGAGGTTTTCCATCCTCGTTCTGCGTGGCGGTGCGGGTAGCGGAACCTCAGAGGCTCCCTGGACTGTGGGTGCCCCTCCTGATGTATGTCCAATACACGGCGGAGGGGCCGTCCTCGCCGAGGGAACCCCGGAGGGGTGGGCACCGTGAACCCGCGGCGGTGCGAGTGTCGTAGGTGGGTTATGCGCCTGCGGCGCATGCGACACCCCATCGACGTGTGGCTTTACGGATCCGCGGCTGCGGAACGACCAGGATGAAAAACGCTCAATAGAACGAAACGGCTATTTCGATCGTTGGGCGGCCCTTAGATGAGACCCGCGCGGATGGCGTAGGCGACAGCGTGGGTACGGTTGTCGAGATCGAATCGTTTCATGAAATTGTAGAGGATGTTCTTGACGGTACGTTCGGAGAAGTGGAGTTTTTCCGCTATTTCATCGAGGCCGAATCCTTCAGAGACGAGACGGAGGACATCGATGTCGCGGTGCGTGATACCGGAGGGTGTCATATCGAGCGGCGCGAGCACTTCGCGGTAGGTCCGTTGAAGCTGATCCATGAGTGCGCCCTGCATTGAAATGGGGAGAAAGCCACCACCGTCGCTGGCTGCTCGAATAGCTTGGACGAAGGCGCCGGCGGAGAAGTGGTGGCGCCATAGGACAGCGCGGACGCCCAACCTTACCGCCGTGGCTATGTCGGCGCGCCAACGGTTTTCCACTACGAGGACAACGGGTTTGACAGCGCCGGGATTGAGGCTTCGCAGCGATTCGATCGTAGATGCTTCGGCGATATCCAGGGCGACGACCACAACGTCGGCGTTGTCGTTGGTGGTCTCGATGTGTTGGCGCTCGTCCAAGCATTGGGCCAGTCCTGCTCGAATCAGCGGGTCCGAGGCAGTAATAGACACGCCGGTCTTCGTTGTTGTTCCGCCATCCATGACAACGTCCCCGTAAACTAAGTGGATGCTTCGGCGGTTCCCGTGGCGACGACCACAACGTCGGCGTTGTCGTTAGTGGTCTCGATGTATTGGCGCTCGTCCAAGCACTGATCCAGTCCTGCTCGAATCAGCGGGTAGCCACACCGGTCTTCGTTGTTGTTCCGCCACGCATGACAACGTCCCTGTTAGCCAAGGCAACGTCGTCGCGCGCTCCGAGCACGGCTCCGGTGTTGGTGAAATAGAACGGGTCCAGTTCTTTCTCGAACGTTAATCGATACAGAAGAGCGTCCGTGGCCATGTCTACCTCTCCGCGAGGTCCTGGTTGCTGCGGGGTAAGGGGACTTTAAGAAGACAGGCGGGTGGTTGTTGCACCTGGAAACACACGACAACCGCCCACACGCGCACGACTGCGCCGTCGGGACCGCTTTCTGCTCGCCCTGGTTGCCGCGTACTCGAGCTGGTCCGCGCGTGGCATGTCCTCGGTGGGGGTATCAACGGTGGTGGGATCCACGTGGTAAGTCGGCGGCATCACGACCTCTGGCTGCAGCAGGGATGAACATCGAAGAGTTTAGGCCATGTGGCTTGGCGAAACTAGACCGTTTAGTGGCAGCGCCTAGCTCGTAAGTTGGCGCGGGTTACGCCGCCGGTCAGGCAGCGGTGCGGGGTGAGGACCGATCGGCCAAGTCCGCATCACCGCGTGACGCTGCGCGCGAACCAGCGATCGGGGTGAAGACCGATCGGCCAAGTCCGCATCACCGCGTGACGCTGCGCGCGAACCAGCGATCGGGGTGAAGACCGATCGGCCAAGTCCGCATCACCGCGTGACGCTGCGGCGCGAACCAGCGACGAACCGTTCTACCGGACGGGCATGAATGGCCAGTTAGCTGTCACGGGGCGCCATCGAGCCCTGCCGGTCGTGGCTTCGGTGCGTGAGTCAGACACACCCTCCGCACTGGACGTCTTCCCAGGCAAGTAAACCGCCAACCAGAAGTAGTCGACGCATCGCTCGTATCGGATGGTCTGCGTCAGTCCGCAGTGAGCTCGGCGGAGTCGTCGACCGGAACGGCGTTGCTCGCCGCGACTCCGGAAAAGAAGCGGGCGCTGTCCTTTACCGTGCGCTGCAGGGTGTCGAAGTCGACGTGAATCAGGCCGAACCGCTGCGAATATCCCAGCGCCCACTCGAAATTGTCCAGCAACGACCAGGCGAGGTAACCGCGCACGTCCGCGCCCTGCTCGATCGCCGCATGGACCGCGCGAAGGTGGTCGGCGAAGTAGCGGACCCGGTCGCGGTCTCGAATCCGACCATCGCTGTCGATCGTGTCGGCGAAGGCCGCACCGTTCTCGGCGATCATGAGCGGAAGGCCAGGGCAGTACCGGCGCAGCCACAGCAGCAGGTCCGTCAACGAACTCGGCGTCTGTTCCCAGCCGAACGAGGTAAGCGGCCCGCGAGGCGGCAGAACGTCGAAGCCCCGCAAGCCCGGAAGGCCGCTGTTACTTGGTGCTTCCAGGTCCGCCAGCGGCGCCACCCGGACCGGCGCGTAGTAATTCACCCCGAGCCAGTCGAGCGGGGTAGTGATCGTCTCGAGATCGCCATCGCGTATAGCGGGTTCCAGCGCACCCAGGTGAGCGACGTCGGCGAGCACGTCCTCCGGGTAACCACGACCCAGCACCGGGTCGAGGAAGATCCTGTTCTGCATCCCGTCGAACTTGCGCGCGGCCTCGCGGTGGGCTTCGTCGTCCACATCGGTCAGCGCCGGCGCGAAGTTCAGCACCAGTGAGAACCGCTGTCCGGGTCGTGCGGCTGCGCGCAGCGCCCGCATCCCCAACCCGTGCGCCAGCAGGTGGTGGTGTGCCGCGACGAGCGCGGTGCCCGGCTCTGCCACTCCGGGTGCGTGCACCCCGGTTCCGTAGCCGAGAAATGCCGAGCAGTAGGGCTCGTTGAGCGTCGTCCAATCCGGCACTCGATCGCCGAGGGCGCCGTGCACTGCCGCCGCGTAATCGGCGAACCGTGCGGCGGTGTCACGAACCCGCCAACCGCCCTCGTCTTCCAACGCCTGGGGCAGGTCCCAGTGGAACAGCGTGATCATCGGCGTGATGCCGTGATCGAGCAACTCGTCGACCAGCCGGTCGTAGAACTCCATCCCCTGCTGGTTCACCGTCCGCCCGTCCGGCATGACCCGCGACCAGGACACCGAGAACCGGTAGGTCGGCAGGCCGAGTTCCGCCATCAGCGCGACGTCCTCGGGATATCGATGGAAGTGGTCGCAAGCCACGTCACCCGTATCACCACCCAGAACCTTGCCTTCCGTGGCCGTGAAGGTGTCCCAAATGGAAGGTCCGCGGCCGTCCTCCTTCGCTCCGCCTTCGATCTGGTATGAGGCCGTGGCAGCACCCCAGACGAAGTCCGACGGGAATCCGAGCGTCTTTTTGTTGGTCATATCCCACCTCATCCATTGACCGAAACTCGCGTGAGTCCGTTGACGATCTGCCTTGCCAGCAGGAGAAAAACGATGATCACGGGCAGCACGCCGAGCGTCGCACCGGTCAGCATCAATGAGTAGTCCAAGAAATAGCCGCTCGCCAACCTCGACAAGGCTACCTGAACGGTCAGGCTTTCGTTCGGGTCGAGCACGATCAGCGGCCAGAAGAAGTCGTTCCACGCGGCCATGAACGTCACCATGCCGAGCACTGCCGCCTGCGGACGAATCGCCGGGATCGCCACATGCCGAAACGTCCCCCACAGCGAGCAACCATCCACTCTGGCCGCGTCGACCAGTTCCGGGGCAACCGCCTCCTCGCACGCCTGGCGCATCCAGAAGACGCTGAACGCGTTGACCAGTGCGGGCACGATCACCGCCTCCAGCCTGCCGTACCACCCGAGGTCGCCGACGACCATGTACAGCGGGACCACCCCGAGCTGGGCCGGCACCATCACGGTTCCGATCACCACCAGGAACAGAGTGTTTCTCCCGGCAAAGCGCAGTCGGGCGAAAGCGAACCCGGCAAAGCTGGACAGCACCACGGTGGACACCATGACCGTCCCCGACACGATCAACGAGTTCTGGATAGCGAGCCAGAAGTCCACGGTGTCGAAGACGCGTTGCACGTTTTCCAGGAGGTAGCCGCCGGGGGCCAGAGGTGGGATGGAATCACCAATGGCCGAGCTGTCGCTGGAGGACACCACGAACGACCAGTACAGCGGGAACGCCGATGACACGACAACACCGGTCAGTAGCGCGTAGACCAGAACCCCGGGGCGGCGGGTCAATGGACCGGCACCGCCGGATCGACGGAGTCGCCGGGCAGGAACACTCGCGAGCACCGCTTCAGCTCCCTCCGCGAATTCGACGCACCAGCACGAAGTTCGCCACTGCGGATATCAGGCACATGATGAACAGCACCCATGCGATGGCAGCCGCATATCCGGCGTCGAACAGACCGAATCCCTTCTCGTACAGGTACATGGTCAACGTCTGGAACTGCCGGTCGTTGCCGCCGACACCGGCGGTTCCGGTCGAGTCGAACAGTTGCGGCTCCGCGAACAGCTGCAGGCCGCCGATCGTCGAGACCACCACCGTGAAAATGATGGTCGGCCGGATTCCCGGCACGGTGATCGACCAGAACGACCGCCACCGCGAAGCCCCATCGAGCGCGGCCGCTTCGTAGAGCTCCCTGGGGACGTTGCGCATCGCGGCGAGGTAGAGCAACGCGTTGTAGCCGGTCCAACGCCAGATCACCATGGTGGCGACGGCCAGGTGCGACGACCAGCGCTGGCCCTCCCAGTCGACGGGATCCAACCCGGACAACCCCAGAATCCAGTTGATCATGCCGAAATCGCGGCCGAATAGCTGGGCGAAGACCAGCGCCACGGCCACCACCGAGACGACGTTCGGCAGCAGAACACCTGCGCGCCAAACGGTCCCTGCACGAAGCGGCCGGTTGAGCAGCGCCGCGATACCGAGCGCGGCCAACAGCTGTGGCACCGTGGAGACCACGAAGATGCTCGCGGTGTTGAACAGGGCGTTGTAGAAATCCGGGTCGGCGAACAGTGCGGTGTAGTTCGCCAGCCCGACGAAGCCCTGATCACCGTCGATCAAATTCCAGTCGTGCAGCGAAATCCACGCGGTGTACAGCAGCGGGAAGAGACCGAACACCGCGAACAGCACGAAAAAAGGAGCGACGAACAGGTACGGCGTGACCCGGGCGTCGATCCGGGAGAGCAGGACCCCCCGGCGCCCACCCGGAACCGACCCACGAAGAACGTGGGCCGGTTCATGGGTGGGCGCCGGTGAAGGGCTTCGTGACATCCTCCCTACCTCACGGCGTCGCGGGCCTGCTGCACGGCCTCGTCCCACGCCTGGTCGGCGCTCTGCTTGCCGGCCTCGACGCGGCCGAGTGCCTGGCCGAACTTCGGTCGCACCACGCTGTCCTTGGCACCGCGGTAATTCGGGCGCAGGCCGTCCGCCGAGCTCGCGTAGATCTGGCCCACCGGTGCGTCGCTGAAGTACGGGTCGGTCTTGCCGATCACCTCAGGATCCTGGTACGCAGCCGGCGTGCTGGGCAGGATGCCGCTCTGCAGGAAAATCTTCTTCTGCTGCTCCGGGGCGGTCAGCCACTTGGCGACTTCGTAAGCCTCCTTCGGGTGTGCGCCCTGCTTGGGCACCGTCAGGTAGGAGCCACCCTGGTTTCCGCTGTTGCCGGGAACCGTGGTGAGGTCCCACTTGCCCTTGTTCCCGTCGCCACCGGCTTCCCTGATCTGCTCCAGCATCCAGGCCGGGCAGTTCATCACGGCGAAGGAGCCCTGCTTGACCGCCACGTTCCAGCCCTGGGTGTAGCTGGTCACCCTGGCGGTCTGCCCCTTCGCTCCGATGCTCCCGGCGATGTCGAAGGCACGTCGCAGGTTCGGATTCCGGTCGGCGATGAGCGAGTCGTCCGCCTTCGAGAAGAAGTTCTCCTCGGATTGATTGAGGATCGCGGTGTAGATGGTGCCGGCGGAATCGGCGAACTTCGCATCCGGCACCGCAGCGCTGAACCGGTCGGCGACCCGGGCGAAGTCTTCCCAGGTCGGCCACAGCTTGGCTACCTCGGTACGCTCGGTCGGCAGACCGGCCCGGGCGAACAGGTCACGGCGGTAGCACATCGCCAGGCTGCCCATGTCAGTCCCGAGACCGAGTACGAAACTTCCGTCCTTGCTGACCCCCTGCTCCCACTTCCAGGGGGCCCACTGGTTCTGCAAGTCCTTGGCCCCGAAGTCGGCGAGGTTGACGAACTTGTCCCTGGACTGCAGGAACTGCGGCATGTACTGTTCTTCGACGGCGACGACATCGGCAGCGCCCTTGCCGCCCGCAAGGTGGGTGGCCAGTCCTTTGTGGTGCGCCTCGAAGTCGGCGACCTGCGGTACCAAGCGAATGTTGGGATGCTGTTCCTCGTACTCCTTGAACAGCGGCTCGTAACCGAACTCGCCGAAGGTCGCGACCTTGATCTCGATCTTCCCACTGCCGGCCCCATCGGTTCCCGCGCACCCTGCCAGGGCCACCGACACAGCCGAGGTCAGGGCAGCAACAGCCAGCCAGCGCGAACGCCTTCTCCTCATCACACTTCCTCATCTCCCAATCGTGACCACCATGCCGCGAGCCTTTGGTTGATCTACCGAGCAGCGAAACGTATGTCCACCACGGGAACCGAAGTCTGCCTTTTTGGCCATCCGGACCACGGTTTCAGAAGTGCACCAGCACCCGTCCCTCGTTGCCCGCGCCGACCTCGACCCGCCGGTAGAATTTCCGGAGATGAGGCTGGTCCAGCATCGCCAGCACACGGTGCTTCAACTTGCCTGAGCCTTTGCCGGGGATGATTTCCACCAGCTTGACCTTCTCCCGAACCGCACGAAAAACCGCACTGCGCACGGCGGTGTCGATGTCCCTGTCGCTTCGGAAGGCCGGGTGGAGATCCACCGTCAACTTCTCAGGCAATTTCAACTCCCTGTTCTCGGGAGAACCGATGGATTTCGAGTCAGGCTAGATCGCGGCGAATCGGAAGATCAACGGATCCGAGGGCAGGGAATCGAAGCAAAAGAGGCAGAACCAGGCCGAGGTGAAGGTGCTATGTCAGAGGGGGATGTTGCCGTGGGAGCCTCGCCCGGCGGGGGCCGCGGCGAGCGCTTCGGCGATGCGGCGGCGGGTCGTCTTGGGGTCGATGACC
>NZ_JBWKKU010000077.1:0-42729 GCF_056431445.1 Saccharopolyspora sp. NPDC045941 | reverse complement strand
TCCCATTCCGAACCCGGTAGCTAAGCTCCCCAGCGCTGATGGTACTGCACTCGACAGGGTGTGGGAGAGTAAGACACCGCCGACACATTATGTGAAAGGGGCCGACCGGACCCGTCCTTGGGGACGGATGTCCGGTCGGTCCCTTCTTTTGTCCGGAAGCCGTTGCTGCGCTGTTCGGGCGCCGCACGGTTCACACGAGTTGCCCCCGCTCACATCAGGGGTGCCACCCGCCGAGACCCGCCATCAGGTGGGACTACCCTGGTGGGAACTTCAGTATTTTCTGCTTCAGGAGGTTCGGTGTCCGGTTCCGACGACAGGAGCGGCGGTCCTCGCCGTGGGGCCGGTGCCGGCCGAGGCGGCCAGGGCGGCCGCGGAAACTTCGATCGGCGCGGTTCCCACGGCGGTCCCCGCCGGGACCGCGACGGTGGCGGTCCGCGCCGCTTCGGCGACCGCGACAACCGCGGTTACCGCAATGATCGCGACGACCGGAACCGGGACGACCGGGGCGGCCGCGACAACTTCGGCGGCGGCCGCGATCGCGACCGGCCCCGCGGTCAGGGCGGGCGCCCCGGCGGCCACCGCGACGATCGCGGCGGTTTCCGCCGTGACTCCGACAACCGCGACAACCGCTTCCGCCGCGATGACCGTCGCGATGATCGGGGCGGTTTCCGGCGCGATGACCGCGGCGAAGACCGGCCGCGCCGCTTCAACGACCAGAACGGCCGAGACCGCGGGTCCGACCGTCGTGATGACCGGCCGCGTCGTGACGACCGCGGTGGTTTCCGTCGCGATGACCGAGGCGGCTTCCGGCGCGACGATCGCGGCCGTGATGACCGTGGCGGTTTCCGTCGTGACGACCGCGGCGGTTTCCGGCGGGATGACCGTCCTCGCCGCGATGACTTCCGCCGTGATGACCGTGGCCGCGACGACCGGCGGGACTTCCGCCGCGACGACCGTCGTGATGACCGTGGACAGGATGACCGCGGCCGCCGTGACTTCCGGCGGGACGACCGCCCGCGCCGGGACGATTTCCGGCGCGACGATCGCGGCCGTGATGACCGTGGCGGTTTCCGTCGTGACGACCGTCGCGATGACCGTCCGCGTCGTGACGACCGGGGTGGCTTCCGTCGTGACGACCGTCGCGATGACCGTCCGCGTCGTGACGACCGGGGTGGCTTCCGGCGTGACGACCGCCGTGACGATCGCGGTGGTTTCCGGCGGGACGACCGGTCCGGCAAGCCCCGCTTTGACGACCGGCCGCGCCGTGATGACCGCCCGCGTGATGACCGGCCCCGTGACGACCGGCCGCGTCGTGATGACCGCCCGCGTGATGACCGCCCCCGTGATGACCGGCCGCGCGATGACCGGCCCCGTCGTGACGACCGCCGGCGGGACGACCGTCCTCGCCGTGATGACTTCCGCCGCGACGACCGGCCGCGCCGCGACGACAGGCCGCGCGATGACCGTGGCGGACGGCCTGACCGGGACCACAGGGGCGGAGACCGCCGGGGTGGACCGCGCGACGGTGGACGTCGGGACCGGGGTGGTTACCGGCACGACTCGCCGCGGGCCGAGTCCCGCGATGAGGCCGCCGTCGAGTCGGCGCCGAGGCCGCAGGAGCCCCAGCTTCCCGAGGGCCTGGCGCCCGGTGATCTCGACGTCGAGATCCGCCGCGAGCTGCTGACGCTGCCCAAGGGCCTGGCGGACAACGTCGCGCTGCACCTGATCGCGGCCGGCCAGCTGATCGACTCGGAGCCGGAGCGCGCCCTGGAGCACGCGCGGTATGCGCGTCAGCGGGCACCGCGCATTCCTTCGGTGCGCGAGGGCAACGGCCTCGCCGCCTACCTGACGGGCGAGTGGAACGAGGCGCTTTCGGAGCTGCGCGCCGCCCGGCGGA
This sequence comes from Saccharopolyspora sp. NPDC045941, assembly GCF_056431445.1. NCBI lineage: Bacteria > Bacillati > Actinomycetota > Actinomycetes > Pseudonocardiales > Pseudonocardiaceae > Saccharopolyspora > Saccharopolyspora sp. NPDC045941. The sequence continues at coordinate 40,832 of NZ_JBWKKU010000077.1, read as the reverse complement.
TGGCCGGCGGTCCCGGGCACCTGGCGATCATGGCCGACTGCGAGCGCGCAATGGGGCGCCCGGAGCGCGCTGTGGAGCTCAGCCGCAGTGAGGAGGCCACCCAGCTCGACCAGGAGGACTCGGTCGAGCTGCGCATCGTCGCCGCGGGTGCGCGCCGGGACCTCGGTGAGACCGAGGCGTCGGTGGTGAGCCTGCAGATCGCGGAGCTGGACCCGAAGCGCCAGGAGCCGTGGAGCGCGCGCCTGTTCTACGCCTACGCCGACAACTTGGCGGCGGCCGGACGGGAGCGGGAAGCCTTCACCTGGTTCGTGCACGCGGCCAACGCCGACGACGAGGAAGAGACCGACGCCCCCGACCGCCTCGAGGAGCTCGCCGAGAAGCTGGGCGGCCCGGATGTGATCGAGGAACTCGTCACCGAGGCAGAGGCAGCCGAGATCGGCGACGACGATGACCTCGACGACGACGCTGCCGAGGTCGACGACGCTGCCGAGGTCGACGACGCTGCCGAGGTCGACGACGCTGCCGAGGTCGACGACGCTGCCGAGGTCGACGACGAGCTCGACGAGAAGCTCGAAGAAGACGAAGAGGCCGATTCCGAAGCGGCCGTCGAGGACAAGGCCGCCGACGACGAACCGGCGGATGACAAGGCGACCGAGCAGGACGCCGATGCCGACAACGCAGGAGGGGGCGCGCGAGCGCAGTGAGCGGCACGCTTCTCGACGGCCATGATGTCGTGCTGTTCGACCTCGACGGCACGGTGTTCCGCGGCGGTGAACTCGTCCCTGGTGCGCTGGAGGCGATCCAGGAAGTGCACCGCCGCGGCGTCCCGGTCCGCTACGTGACCAACAACGCGTCCAAGCCGGACCAGGCCGTGGCCGACCACCTCGTCGGCCTCGGCCTGGACGCGGACCGGACCGAGGTGAGCACCAGCGCCCAGGCCGGTGCCGCGATGCTGGCCGAGAAGCTGCCGCCGGGGTCGAAGGTGCTGGTCGTCGGTTCGCCCGCGCTGGTGTCCGAAGTGGACAAGGCTGGGCTGGTGCCGGTCCGCGAGTTCGGCGACGAGCCGGTCGCGGTCGTGCAGGGGCTGTACACCGAGATCGGGTACCGCGATCTCACCGAGGCGTGCCTGGCGATCCGCGCCGGCGCGCTGTGGGTCTCCTGCAACGGCGACCGCACGCTGCCGACCGAGCGCGGCCTGGCGCCCGGGAACGGTGCGCTCGTCGCACTGGTGCAGGCGGCCACCGATCAGGAGCCGCTGGTGGCGGGCAAGCCCGAGCGGCCGCTGCTGGACCGCGCCGTCGCTTCCGCCGGGGCCGAGGCGCCGCTGATGGTCGGCGACCGGCTCGACACCGACATCGCGGGCGCGGTCAACGCCGCGATGCCGGTGCTGATGGTGCTGACCGGCGTCAGCACGGCGCGGGACCTGCTGGAAGCCACCGCCGACATGCGGCCCGGCTACGTCGGCGCGGATCTGCTCGCCCTGAACCAGCCGGCCGACGAGGTCGCGATCGGTGCGCAGCCCGGGTGGCAAATCAGCGTCGGCAGCGACTCGCTGGAATTGGCCGCGCAGGCCGGGGAACAGCCGAGCGATGCGATTTCGGCGCTCCGCGCGCTCTGCGCCGCGTGGTGGGCGGCGTCGTCGGGGCCGGTCGCCGTGCGCGGAGCCGACGAGCGCGCGCAGCATGCGTTGAGGGAACTGGGTTTGGCCTGACCGGCGCATGTCGCGGCGGCGTCGTCGGGGCGTTCCGCTAGCGTGGACGCGTCGCCGCTACAGCCATCGCGGCGTGATCGATGGGAGCAGGAGCGGATGACCTCTCCGTGGCAGCAGCCGCCGAACCCCGCGATGCTGGCGCGCCCGGCCGACGACGGTCAGCCGGCGGTCGACGCCATCGCGGCGGCAGTGGCCCGTCTCGACGAGGTGCGGGAACTGCCGGTCGCTGAGCACGTCGAACGGTTCGAGGCGGTACACGCCGCGCTCACCGATGGGCTGTCGAAGGCGGACAACCTCCTCTCCGGAACGAGTGCACACAGGAGCTGACGGTAGTGCCACGCAAGGCGCGGTTGGATGCCGAACTGGTTCGTCGCGGGCTTGCCCGGTCCCGTGAACACGCCGCGGAACTGGTCACCGCCGGGCGGGTGAGCGTGCGCGGCATGGTGGCCCACAAGGCCGCGACCGCGGTCGAGATCGATGCCCCGGTGGTGGTCGCCGAGGACGTCGACGACCCGGGCTGGGCGTCACGCGGCGCGTACAAGCTGGTGGGGGCGCTGGAGGCGTTCGAGCCGGCCGGGCTGACCGTCGCGGGCCGCCGCTGCCTGGACGCCGGCGCGTCCACCGGCGGGTTCACCGATGTGCTGCTGCGCCGCGAAGCGCGCGAGGTGGTGGCCGTCGACGTCGGTTACGGGCAGCTGGTCTGGAAGCTGCAGACCGATGAGCGGGTGCGGATCCACGACCGGACGAACGTGCGGTCGCTGACCCCGGAGGACATCGGCGGCCAGGTGGACCTGGTGGTGGCCGACCTGTCGTTCATCTCGCTGAAGCTGGTGCTGCCCGCGCTGGCCGCCTGCGCCACGCCGGAAGCCGATCTGGTGCCGATGATCAAACCGCAGTTCGAGGTGGGCAAGCAACGGCTAGGCTCGGGTGGCGTGGTACGCGATCCCGAGCTGCGGGCGGAAGCGGTCCTCGAGGTCGTGCGGTTCGCCGCCGATCTGGGCCTCGGCCTGCGCGGTGTCGTGGCAAGCCCGTTGCCCGGTCCGTCGGGCAACGTCGAGTACTTCGCCTGGCTGCGGCCCGGCGCGAGCACCGACGCGGATGCGGCGGAGGCGCTCGTGTTGGACGCGGTCCGGCAGGGACCCCAGACTTCAGGCAAGAGCTCGCACCGTTGACTGATTGTTTCTAGAGTGGTTTGCGTGGCGGTGCGGGTGGCGGAACCTCAGGAGCCTTCTCGCTGTGGCCATCATGAATGCCAATTCACCACGTCGGGGCTGTCCTCGCTGGGAGAACCCCGCAGGGGTGGGCGCCGTGAACCCGCGGCGGTGCAAGCTGAGTCCCACACCGCAAGCGGCGACCGCCGCTTATGAAGGCTTTAAGGAGTGGAGTTGACCCGAGAGGTGCTGCTGGTGGTGCACACCGGCAGGCAGCACAACATGCGCACCGCGGAGAAGGTCGCCGGTCAGCTCATCGACGCGGGCCTGTGCGTGCGGGTGCTCGCGGAGGAGGCCCCGGAGCTCTGCTCCGACTGCTACCTACGGGTGGTCGAGCCCGGCCCGGAGGCGGCCGCGGGCACGGAACTCGTCCTGGTGCTGGGCGGTGACGGGACGCTCCTGCGCGCCGCGGAGATCGCGCGGCTGGCCGACGTGCCGGTCTTCGGGGTGAACCTCGGCCGGGTCGGGTTCTTGGCCGGGGCCGATTCCGACGCGCTCGACGAGGCGGTGGCGGCCGTCGTCGAGTCCCGCTACTACGTCGAGGAGCGGATGACCATCGAGGTCACCGCGAAGCTCGACGGCGAGGTCCTGGCCCGCACCTGGGCGCTGAACGAGGCGAGCGTCGAGAAGAGCAGCCGGGAGCGGATCCTGGACCTGGTCGTGGAGGTCGACGGCCACCCGGTGTCGGCGTTCGGCTGCGACGGCGTGCTGTGCTCCACCCCGACCGGTTCCACGGCGTACGCGTTCTCCGCGGGCGGCCCGGTGGTGTGGCCGGAGGTGCAGGCGCTGCTGGTCGTGCCGAGCAACGCGCACGCGCTCTTCGCCCGCCCGCTGGTGGTGTCGCAGAAGTCGTTGGTGGCGCTGGAGATCGACCAGCACGGCCACCACGCGGTGCTGTTCTGCGACGGGCAGCGGCAGTTCGACCTGCCGCCGGGCGCGCGGGTCGAGGTGGTCGCCGGGAGCACGCCGCTGCGCCTGGTGCGGCTGCACGACACGGCCTTCACCGATCGCCTGGTGCGCAAGTTCGAGCTCCCGGTCCAGGGCTGGCGCGGCCCGGCCACCGCACGCTGATCCGCGGCGGCACCGCCTGCACAGCGGCGCACAGCCACAATTTCAATTCATGCGCTGATCACCCCAGCGGGGCACCACTGCTCGGGGGATGCCGATAGGGTGCTTGATGTGTTGGCGGAGATGCGCATCCAGGGACTGGGCGTCATCGACGACGCCACGCTCGCACTGCACGCCGGCCTGACCGTGGTCACCGGTGAGACCGGCGCCGGTAAGACGATGGTGGTCACCGGGCTGCACCTGCTCGGTGGTGGTCGGGCCGATGCCTCGCGGGTCCGGTCCGGTGCGCAGCGTGCCGTCGTGGAGGGCCGGTTCCAGACGACGATCGACTCGCCGGCGGCCAAGGTCGCCGCCGATGCCGGGGCCGAACCCGACGACGACGGCAGCCTGATCGCGGTGCGGACCGTGACGGCCGACGGCCGGTCGCGAGCGCACCTCGGCGGTCGTTCGGTTCCCAACGCCGTGCTTTCCGAGCTCGCGGAGCAGGTGCTGGCCGTGCACGGCCAGAACGACCAGCTGCGGCTGCTGCGGTCCGGCGAGCAGCGCGCGGTGCTGGACCGGTTCGCCGGCGAGCCCGTGCTGCACGTGCTCGCCGACTACCAGCGGGTCCGCGCGGAGTGGGCGGAGGCGGTGCGGGAGCTGACCGAGCGCACCGAACGTTCGCGGGAGCTGGCCCGGGAAGCGGAGCTGCTGCGGCACGGGCTGGCCGAGATCGAGGCCGTCGCGCCGGAATCCGGCGAGGACGTCGCGCTGGTCGACGAGGCGCGGCGGCTCGCGGACGTCGACCAGCTCCGGGAGATCGCGACGGCGGCGCATCTGGCGCTCACCGGCGCGGTCGACGGCGACCCGGATGCGCCGGGCGCGATCGGCCTGGTCGGCGAGGCGCGACGGCGTCTCGGCGGCGCCGAGGACCCGGCGCTGCGGGAGCTGGAGCCGCGGGTGGCCGAGGCCGTCGCGGTGCTGGCCGACGTGGGCGGCGAGCTCGGCGGCTACCTGGACCGGCTGGACGCCGACCCGGCCCGGCTGGAGCAGGTGCTGGCCCGGCAGGCCGAGCTGAAGCAGCTGATCAAGAAGTACGCCGCGGACGTCGACGGCGTGCTGGAGTGGGCCGACGAAGCGCGCAGCCGGCTGTCCGGGATGGACACCTCCGAGGAGGCGCTGGCGGCGCTGGCCGCCCGGCGCGACGAGCTCGCGGTGGAGCTAGCCGAGCACGCGGTCGCGGTGTCGGAGGCGCGGAAGGAAGCCGCGGTGGGGCTCTCCGCGGCGGTTTCCGAGGAACTCGACGGGCTGGCGATGCCGCAGGCGCGGCTGGAGGTCGTCGTCGAGCCGAAGGAAGCCGATTCCGGCGACCCGAACGCGCTGCCCGTGCAGGGCCGGACCCTGCACGCCGGCCCGGACGGGGTCGACGAGGTCGAGCTGCAGCTGATCGCGCACTCCGGCGCGCCCGCCCTGCCGATCCACAAGGGCGCCTCGGGCGGTGAGCTGTCCCGGGTGATGCTCGCGCTGGAGGTCGTGCTCGCCGACGCGGACACGGTGCCGACGTTGGTCTTCGACGAGGTCGACGCCGGTGTCGGCGGACGGGCCGCGGTGGAGATCGGGCGGCGGCTGGCCCGCCTGGCCCGGACGCACCAGGTCGTGGTCGTCACCCACCTGCCGCAGGTCGCCGCCTACGCCGACCGCCACCTGGTGGTGGACAAGGGAGCCGCGGACGGCGGGCTGACCCGCAGCGACGTGCGGGTCGTCGCAGACGAGCGGCGGGTCGTCGAGCTGGCGCGGATGCTGGCCGGGATGGATTCCACGGAGACCGGCCGGGCCCACGCGGAGGAGCTCCTGGACACCGCGACGGCCTACAAGCTGGCGCAGGCCCGCTTCCGGCGGCGCGGCAAGGCGGCTCCCAAGAAGCGGGAGCGCAGCGGCAGGTAGGCCATTCGGCCCAACGGCATCGGCGTGGCGTACCAACAACAGGTGATCGATTTGTCACCATCGGTGCATGAAACTCAGCGGTCTGCTTGCCCGTCAGCAGGAAAGCCTGCCCGGTGTGGTCGGGATCGCCAGGGTGGAGCGGCGCCCGGGTGATGTGCTGCGCCGGGTCCGGTCCGGCGACATCGCGGTGATCGACCACGCGGACCTGGACCGGCGCACGGCCGAAGCGCTGGTCTCGGTCGGGGTGATCGGGGTGGTCAACGCCGCCCCGTCGATCTCCGGGCGCTACCCGAACCTCGGGCCGGAGGTGCTGCTGTCGGCAGGCATCGCGCTGGTCGACGGGGTCGGCCCCGAGGTCGCGCACCGGATCAAGGACGGCGCGAAGATCCGGCTGCACGAGGGCGGCGTGTTCGTCGGGGAGCGGGAGGTCGGGCGCGGGACCTCGCAGGACGCCAACTCCGTCGCCGACCTGCTCATCGAGGCGAAGGCCGGGATGTCGACGCAGCTGGAGGCGTTCTCGGCGAACACCATCGAGTTCCTGCGCAAGGAGCGGACGCTGATCCTCGACGGCATCGGCGTGCCCGAGCTCGGCATCTCGATGGAGCGGTGCCAGGTGCTCGTGGTGGCGCCGGGCTACGGCCACGCCGACGACCTGCAGCGGCTGAAGAAGTACGTCCGCGAGTACCGGCCGGTGCTGATCGGGGTGGAGGGCGGCGCCGAGACGCTGCGCAAGGCCGGGTACAAGCCGGACGTCATCGTCGGCGACCCGGACGCCATCGCCACCGCCACCCTCAAGTGCGGCGCGGAGCTCGTGATCCCGGCGCATCTCGACGGGCACGCGCCCGGCCTGGAGCGCATACAGGACCTGGGGATCGGCGCGGTCACGTTCCCGGCGTCCGGGAACCCGGAGGACCTGGCGCTGCTGCTCGCCGACGCGCACAAGGCGAGCCTGGTGATCACCGTCGGGTTCCACGCGACGCTGGGCGAATTCCTCGACCGCGGGCGTTCCGGCTCGAACCCGTCGACGTTCCTCACCCGGCTCCGGTTGGGCAGCAAGGTCATCGACGGGGCCGCGGTGGCGACGCTGCAGCGCAGCCGGACGCCGGTCGGCGCGATCGTGCTGCTGGTCCTCGCGGTGCTGCTGGTGGCCGCCGTGGCGCTGGTGGTCTCCGGGCTGGGCACCGCGTTCGTGGGGCTGGTCGCCGACACCGCCGAGTCCGTCTTCGCTTATCTCAAGGGGCTTTTCTCGTGATCTCGTTGCGGTACCACATCGTGTCGATCGCCGCGGTCTTCCTGGCGCTGGCCGTGGGCGTCCTCGTCGGCTCCACGTCCCTCAGCGGCCGGCTGCTGGCGGGCGTCGGCGACGAGCAGCGGTCCCTGCAGGCGCAGGTCGACGACCTCAACGCCGAGCGGACGACGCTCAAGACGCAGGTCGCGGCGGCGGACACGTTCGGCTCCGCGGTCGGGCCGATGGCCGTGCAGGGCCAGCTGGCGCAGCGCAGCGTCGTGCTGATCACCTCCGACGACGCCGACGACCAGCAGCGCGACGCGGTCGGGCAGCTGCTGCGTGCAGCGGGTGCGGACGTCACCGGCGAGGTGCGGCTGGGCGAGTCGTTCGCCGACCCGGGCCGGGCGGACCAGTTGCGGCGCGTGGTCACCGAGCTGCTGCCCGCCGGGGTGCAGCTGCCCACGGCGGCGGACCCCGGCACCATGGCCGGCGGCCTGATCGGGCCGCTGGCGCTGCTGAACCCGCAGAGCGGGCAGCCGCAGACCGGCGACCAGGAGCGGGCGGCGGCGTTCGCGGGCCTGGCCGACGGCGGCTTCGCGACCGCCTCGCCGGGCCTGCGACCCGCGCAGCTCGCCGTGGTGCTCACCGGCGGCCGGATCGAGAGCGACCGAGCGGACGACAAGGCCGCGACGCTGGCCCGCTTCGCGGCGCAGCTCGACCGCGCGGGCCAGGGCGCGGTGCTCGCCGGTGGCGCGGGCTCGGCGGACGGGACGGGGCCGGTCGGCGTCGTGCGCGCGGATCCGGCGCTGGCGTCGTCGTTGTCCACGGTGGACAACCTGGACCGCGCCTCGGGACGGGTGGCGATCGTGCTGGCGTTGCGGGAGCAGGCCGAGCGGCAGGCCGGGCACTACGGCGTCGCGAGCAGCGCGCAGGGTCCGGTGCCGGAGACCCGCGGCTAGTGTCGATGCTCACCGCGGCGGCCCACCGCGGCGGATGCGGGCGGTGACCGGCGGGTAGGCCGCCGGATGGCGGTTGACCTGGCCGGTCGCCCCGACGCCGTGCGGCGGGTCTCGGTGCACAGCCCCGGTGGCCGTGCGTTAGGCTGGAATTCCGTGGGAGCGACGGATCCAGCCGTCCTGCCAGTGCAGAAATCCAGCCAGGCGACGGCTTGACCACGGGGAGCTTTTGTTGGTGCCGCAAGCACGCACGATCAAGCACGTTTTCGTCACGGGGGGCGTGGCCTCCTCGTTGGGTAAGGGGCTCACGGCATCCAGCCTGGGCGAACTGCTGACCTCCCGCGGCCTGCGGGTGACCATGCAGAAGCTCGACCCGTACCTGAACGTCGATCCGGGAACGATGAACCCGTTCCAGCACGGTGAGGTGTTCGTGACCGAGGACGGCGCCGAGACCGACCTCGACATCGGGCATTACGAGCGGTTCCTGGACCGCGACCTGACCCGCAACGCCAACGTGACGACCGGCCAGGTGTACTCGGCGGTCATCGCCAAGGAGCGCCGCGGCGAGTACCTGGGCGACACGGTGCAGGTGATCCCGCACATCACCGACCAGATCAAGGCCCGGATCCGGGCGATGGCCGAGCCGGACGAGGACGGCCGCACGCCGGACGTGGTGATCACCGAGGTCGGCGGCACGGTCGGCGACATCGAGTCGCTGCCGTTCCTGGAGGCCTGCCGGCAGGTCCGGCACGACGTCGGCCGGGACAACTGCTTCTTCCTGCACGTGTCGCTGGTGCCGTTCCTGGCGCCCTCGGGCGAGCTGAAGACCAAGCCGACGCAGCACTCGGTGGCGGCGCTGCGCAACATCGGCATCCAGCCCGACGCGCTGGTATGCCGGGCGGACCGGGACCTGCCGGAGGACCTCAAGCGCAAGATCGCGCTGATGTGCGACGTGGACTCGGACGGCGTGGTGGCCTGCCCGGACGCGCCGTCGATCTACGACATCCCGCGGGTGCTGCACGGCGAGGGCCTGGACGCCTACCTGGTGCGGCGGCTCGGGCTGCCGTTCCGCGACGTCGACTGGTCGGTGTGGGGCGACCTGCTGGACCGGGTGCACAACCCGTCGGAGCGGGTGCGGATCGCGCTGGTCGGCAAGTACGTCGACCTGCCCGACGCCTACCTGTCGGTCACCGAGGCGCTGCGCGCCGGTGGGTTCGCGCACCGGGCGAAGGTGGAGATCTCCTGGGTCGGCTCGGACACCTGCGAGACCGACGCGGGCGCGGCGCAGGCGCTGTCCGGGATGGACGGCGTGCTGATCCCGGGCGGCTTCGGCGTGCGCGGCATCGAGGGCAAGCTCGGCGCGATCCGCTACGCGCGGACCAACGGCATCCCGCTGCTGGGCCTGTGCCTGGGCCTGCAGTGCATGGTGATCGAGGCGGCGCGTTCGCTGGCCGGTCTGGAGCGGGCCAACTCCACGGAGTTCGAGGAGCCCGCCAAGCACCCGGTCATCAGCACGATGGCCGACCAGCACGACGTGATCTCCGGTGACCGGGACATGGGCGGCACCATGCGGCTCGGTTCGTACCCGGCGAAGCTGCAGGAGGGCTCGATCGTCGCCGAGGCGTACGGCTCCACCGAGGTCGCCGAGCGCCACCGGCACCGCTACGAGGTGAACAACTCCTACCGGGACCGGCTGGGCAAGGCGGGCGTGGTGTTCTCGGGCACCTCCCCGGACGACCGGTTGGTGGAGTTCGTCGAGCTGCCGCGCGAGGTGCACCCCTTCTTCGTGGGCACCCAGGCGCACCCGGAGCTCAAGAGCCGTCCCACCCGCCCGCACCCGCTGTTCGCGGCGTTCGTGAAGGCGGCCCTGGACTACCGCGCCGCGGAGCGGCTGCCGGTGGAGCTGGAGCCCGTCCAGGAGCCGGCGCCCAGTGCGTGATCTTCGTTCGCTCTAAAGTGGCGGCGTGGACACGACGGAGCAAGGTGTCGCGCGCACCGACGGCGAGCACGAATTCACCACCCTGGCCAGCGAGGACGTGTACGTGGGGAAGATCCTCGCGTTGCGGGCCGACGAGGTCGGGATGCCCGGCGGCGGGCACGCGCGCCGCGAGGTCGTCGAGCACCTCGGGGCGGTCGCGGTGGTGGCGGTGGACGAGCATGACCAGGTCGTGCTGATCCACCAGTACCGGTATCCGCTCGGCCGGCGGCTCTGGGAGCTGCCGGCCGGGCTGCTGGATGTGGCGGGCGAGGAGCCGGTGCGCACGGCGCAGCGGGAGCTCGCCGAGGAGGCGGGGCTCGCGGCGCAGGACTGGTCGGTTCTGGTCGACGTCGCCACCTCGCCGGGCTTCACCGACGAGTGCATCCGGGTGTTCCTGGCCACCGGACTGTGCGATGTGGATCGTCCGGCGGCGGTCGGGGACGAGGAAGCTGACCTGGTGATCCGGCGCTTCCCACTGGCCGAGGCGGTGCGGATGGCGCTGGCCGGGGAGATCGTCAACGGTCCCGGCGTGGCCGGGCTGCTCGCCGCCCAGGCGGTCCGCGACGGCCGGGGGCAGCCGCGCCCGGTGGACGCCGAATGGCCGGACCGGCCCCAGCGCTTCGCCGCCCGGTGAGGGGTTTCGCGGAGCTGCCGCCGGACCTGCGCGGGGCGATCACCGGATACCTCGACCACCTCGCCGTCGAGCGCGGCACCGCCCGCAGCACCCTCGACTCCTACGCCAGGGATCTGCGCCGGTACGCCGAATTCCTGGTCGGGGAGGGGATTTCCGGGCTCGCCGAGGTGCGCTCGGAGCACCTGTCCGGATTCCTGGCCGAGCTGCGGGAAGGCACCGAGCAGCGGCCCGCGCTCGCGCCTTCGTCATCGGCGCGGGCCCTGGTCGCCGCCCGCGGGCTGCACCGGTTCGCACATGCCGAAGGGCAGCTGGCGGTCGACGTCGCGCGCGAGGTCGCGCCGCCGAGCCTGCCCAAGCGGCTGCCGAAGGCGCTGCCCATCGACGACGTCGGGAAGCTGCTCGACCACGCCGGTGGCGACGACGCCCGGGGCATGCGGGACCGGGCGCTGCTGGAGCTGCTGTACTCGACGGGGGCGCGGATCTCCGAAGCGGTCGGGCTGGACCTCGACGACATCGACGGCACCAACCGCACGGTCCTGCTGGACGGCAAGGGCGGCCGCCAGCGGCTGGTGCCCATCGGCCGGCCGGCGCTGGCGGCGCTGGACGCGTACCTGGTGTGCGCCCGGCCCGGCCTGGCGGCGCGTGGGCGCGGAACCGCCGCGGTGTTCCTCAATTCGCGCGGAACCCGGCTGTCCCGGCAAAGCGCGTGGAACGCGTTGAAGATCGCCGCGCAGCGCGCCGGCATCGGCGGTTCGGTTTCGCCGCACGTGCTGCGGCACTCCTTCGCCACGCACCTCGTGGAGGGCGGCGCCGACGTCCGCGTGGTGCAGGAACTGCTGGGCCACGCCTCGGTCACGACGACGCAGGTCTACACCCTGATCACGGTCAACACGCTGCGGGAGGTCTACGCGACGGCCCATCCGCGCGCACACGCTTCGGAGTGACTTGGTGACGCTGCGAATGCGGGCCGGCGGTGCAGGGAGTAGACGTTGATCACACGGAGATCACAGGGAACTTCCGATACGTCGGCGAGGCGCGTTGCCGCTGGTAACGAATGCCACTTAGGCTGCGTTTGATCGCCACCGGCACCAAAGGAGTCAGATCGCCATGTCGCTACCGCAGCCCGCCGCCGAAGGGCGGCCCCGGGGCGCGGTCGACCTGAGCATCGCCCCGGAGACGACGGGTCGTGCGGAAGACGTCGGCCTGGCGCCGAATCCGCGCGGTCTCGGTCCGACTGGCCGGCCACGTCGGCACATCCCGGAGCCGCCGCTGCTGGACCGGCACGGTCCGGCGTCGGTGCTCGCGATGTGCAACCAGAAGGGCGGCGTCGGGAAGACCACGTCGACGATCAACCTCGGCGCAGCGCTGGCGGAGTACGGGCGCCGGGTGCTGCTGGTGGATTTCGATCCGCAGGGCGCGCTCTCGGTCGGCCTCGGCGTCCAGCCGCACCAGCTCGACCAGACCATCTACAACGTGATCATGGAGCGCCCGGTCTCCGTCCAGGACGTGGTGCGGCAGACCAGCGTCGACGGCATGGACCTGCTGCCCAGCAACATCGACCTCTCCGCGGCCGAGGTGCAGCTGGTCGCCGAGGTGGGCCGGGAGCAGACCCTGCACCGGGTGCTGCAGCCGGCGCTGGGGGAGTACGACTACGTGCTGGTGGACTGCCAGCCGTCGCTGGGCCTGCTGACGGTGAACGCGTTGGCCGCGGCGGACGGCGTGATAATCCCGTTGGAGTGCGAGTTCTTCAGCCTGCGCGGCGTGGCGCTGCTGATCGACACCATCGAGAAGGTCCGGGAGCGGCTGAACCCGAAGCTGGAGATCAGCGGCATCCTGGCGACCATGTTCGACCCGCGCACGCTGCACTCCCGCGAGGTGATGGCGCGCGTCGTGGAGGCGTTCGGCGACATCGTCTTCGACGCCGTGATCAACCGGACGGTGCGGTTCCCGGAGACCACCGTGGCCGGCGAGCCGATCACCCGCTGGGCGCCGCGCTCGGCCGGCGCGCAGGCGTACCGGGAGCTGGCGCGCGAGGTGATCGCCCGATGACGCGGCGGGTCGCCCTGCCCGGCGCGGCCGAACTCTTCCGTACTACTGTTCCTCGGACGGATCAGGTGGAGCCGCCGGAGCCGGAGCCGGCGCAGCCCGCGGCTGGGCGGTCCGGTACGGGTCGGCGCAAGCACGATTCGAAGATCACCGTGTACGTGTCCGACGAGGAGTTGCTGGGCTTGGAGCAGGCGCGGCTGGCATTGCGGGCCGACCACGGCATCGCCGTGGACCGGGGCCGGGTGGTGCGGGAGGCGGTTGCGGTGGTGCTCGCCGACCTCGACCGAAACGGCGCGGACTCGGTGCTGGTCCGGCGCCTCCGGGAGCCCGGCGAGTGACAGACCCCGCGGTACCGGAGGAACGGTCCAGCGAGGACTCCGGCGCGAGCGGCCGGTTCACGGTGCGACTGGAGAACTTCGAAGGCCCCTTCGACCTGCTGCTGCAGCTGATCTCGCAGCACCAGCTGGACGTCACCGAGGTGGCGCTGCACAAGGTCACCGACGAGTTCATCGCCTACACCAAGGCGCTCGGCGAGCAGTGGGACCTGGACGAGACCACCGAATTCCTGGTGATCGCCGCGACCCTGCTGGACCTGAAGGCGGCGCGGCTGCTGCCCTCCGCGGAGGTGGAGGACGAGGCCGACTTGGCGCTGCTGGAGGCCCGCGACCTGCTCTTCGCCCGGCTGCTGCAGTACCGCGCCTACAAGCAGGTCGCCGCGTTGTTCGGCGAGCTGGAGGCCGGGGCGCTGCGGCGCTACCCGCGTTCGGTGTCGGTCGAGGAACGGTTCGCGAACCTGCTGCCGGAAGTGCAGATCGGGGTCTCGCCGCAGCGGTTCGCCGAGGTCGCGGCCGCGGTGTTCCGGCCGAAGCCGCCGCCGACCGTTTCGCTGGACCACATCCACCAGCACGGCGTTTCGGTGCGCGAGCACGCGGCGCTGCTGAGGGTGCGGCTGGCGGAGAAGGGCAGCGCGACGTTCGGGGAGCTCGTGTCGGACTGCGGGCACACCGTCGAGGTGGTGGCCCGGTTCCTGGCCCTGCTGGAGCTCTACCGGGAGAAGGTCTTGCAGTTCGAGCAGGAGAGCCCGCTGGGCGAGCTGCTCGTGCGCTGGGTGGGCGGCAGCGTGGCGGAGGCGCAGGTCGAAGCCGATGCGCAGCGCGCCAGCCGGGAGGAAGAGGAGTACGGGTGACGGCAGCGAACGACGAGAGCCCCGAGGCGCCCGCGGCGGAGGCCGAGGCGGTGGAGACGACGGGCGTGCCGGACCTGACCTCCGACAGCGCGCTCGATGCCGCGTTGGAGGCGCTGCTGCTCGTGGTGGACGTGCCGGCGGGCGAGGAGCTGCTGGCCGACACGCTGGAGCAGCCGGTTGCCCGGATCCGGGTTGCGCTGCGGCGGCTTTCAGACGGTTACGCCGACGCCGAGCGGGGCATCGACCTGCGGCGCGTCGGGGACGGTTGGCGGTTCTACACGCGGGATGCGTACGCGCCGTACGTGGAGCGGTACCTGCTGGACGGGCAGCGCTCGAAGCTGACGCGCGCCGCGCTGGAGACGCTCGCGGTGATCTCCTACCGGCAGCCCGTGACGCGTTCGCGGGTCGCGGCAGTACGGGGTGTGAACGTCGATGGCGTCATCCGTACCCTGGTGGGGCGCGGCCTTATCGAGGAGGCCGGAACCGACCCGGAGACGGGCGGCATCCTGTACTGCACGACCGAGCTGTTCCTGGAGCGGCTGGGGCTGTCGTCGCTGAAGGATTTGCCACCGCTCGCCCCCTTGTTGCCCGAAGTGGATTCGATTGATGACGTCTGAGCACCGTTCCCCGTCCAGCAAAGCCGATTCCGAAGGCGTGCGGCTGCAGAAAGTGTTGTCCCAGGCCGGGGTGGCGTCGCGGCGCGCGGCCGAGGAGATGATCGTCGAGGGTCGGATCGAGGTCGACGGCGAGCTCGTCACCGAGCTGGGGCGGCGCGTCGACCCGGCGACCGCGGTGATCCACGTGGACGGCAACCGGGTCATGGTCAACGACGACCTGACGCACCTGTTGCTGAACAAGCCGACCGGCATCCTGTGCACCATGTCGGACGACAAGGGGCGCCCGTGCATCGGTGACTACCTGCGGGAACGCCAGGGCAAGCTGTTCCACGTGGGCCGGCTGGACCAGGACACCGAGGGCCTGCTGCTGATCACCAACGACGGGGAGCTGGCGAACCGGCTGATGCACCCGAAGTACAAGGTGCGCAAGACCTACCTGGCCGAGGTGCTCGGGTCGGTCCCGAAGGACCTGGGGCAGCGGCTGCGCGACGGCGTGGAGCTGGAGGACGGCCCGGTGAAGGTGGACCGGTTCAAGCTGGTCGACACGAACCAGAACCGGTCCCTGGTGGAGGTCGTGCTGCACGAGGGCCGGAACCGGATCGTGCGGCGGCTGCTCAAGCACGTCGGCCTCCCGGTGCAGCGCCTGGTGCGGACGCGGATCGGCGACGTGCGGCTGACCAGCGAGCGCCCGGGTGCGATCCGGCCGCTGAACCGGCAGGAGATCGGCTCGCTGTACCGGGCCGTCGGCCTCTGACGTTCCTCGGATCCTGTCTCGCGTCGGCGGGTCCGCATCCGGAGTGTCTACAGCGTTAATGACTTCAGTGTTGAGTGAAATTTAACGTCCAGAAGAGAGCCTTCGGCCGACCCGCTCGGGACCGGCCGAAGGCTCTTCGTTCAGGCCTTCTTGACCTGGCGGGGGAGGAAGAGCCGGGCCACCGGCTCGACGACCCGGGCCGCCACCGGGCCGAGGATCGCCATCAGCAGCACGTAGGCCGTGGCCAGCGCCGCGAGCTCGCCCGGCACCGCGCCGGAGGCGACCGCCAGGCCGGCGATGACGATGGAGAACTCGCCGCGGGCGACCAGCGCGGCGCCGGCCCGCAGGCGGCCCATCTTGCCCACGCCCTGCATCCGGGCGGCGAACCAGCCGGTGACCACCTTCGTCGCCACGGTCGCCACCGCCAGCAGCAGCGCGATCGGCAGCACCGGCGGGATCTGGCTGGGGTCGGTGTTCAGGCCGAACACGACGAAGAACAGCGCGGCGAACAGGTCGCGGAGCGGCTCCAGCATCCGGGTCGCGTTCGCCGCCGTGGACCCGGAGATCGCGATGCCCAGCAGGAACGAGCCGACCGCCGCCGAGACCTGCAGCTCCGAAGCGATGCCCGCGACCAGCAGCGCCGAACCCAGCAGGCGCAGCAGGAAGACCTCCGGATCGGGGCTGTCGATCAGGGCCGAGACGTACTTGCCGAACTTCAGCGCGACGACCAGCACCAGGGTGATCACGACCAGCGAGACCCCGACCGCGGTGAGGCCGCCGAGGAAGCTGACGCCGGCCAGCACGGCGGTCAGGATCGGCAGGTAGACGGCCATCGCCAGGTCTTCGAAGACCAGGATCGACAGGATCACCGGCGTTTCCCGGTTGCCGAGCCGGCCCAGGTCGCCGAGCACCTTCGCGACGATGCCGGAGGAGGAGATGTAGGTGACACCGGCCATGGTGAACGCGCCGAGCGGGCCCCAGCCCAGCAGCAGCGCCACCAGCGCGCCGGGCACCGCGTTCAGCACGATGTCGACGATGCCGGCCAGCCAGGAGCGGCGTAAGCCGGTGACGAGTTCACCCGCGGAGTACTCCAGGCCCAGCAGCAACAGCAGCAGGACCACGCCGATCTCGGATGCCAGGTGGGTGAACGGCTCGATGCCGTGCAGCGGGACGAGGCCGCCTGTGCCGAAGGCCAGCCCACCCAGCAGGTAGAGCGGGATCGGTGACACCCCGATTTTCCATGCGAGTCTCCCGAGGATGCCCAGACCGAAGAAAACCGCACCCAGCTCTATTAGGGAGATCGCCGTGTCGTGCACCGTGTTTCCTCTCGCGTGTTCCCTGCGTATGGAGTTGTTAGGAGATCGGCACGCGTGGGACCGCCGTTGGTGACGCGTGTCCCGGTCCAGTGGCCGGGAAAGTGTGCGGAGCGCGCTGGATCAGCCCTTTTCCAGGATTTCGCTGGCTGCGCGCAGCCCCTTCGAGGTGCCCACGACGACCACCAGGTCGCCGGCGGCGAACACGAAGTCCGGTCGCGGCGAGGGATGCACGGTGCCGTCCCGGACGACGGCGACGATCGACACCGAGGTGCGGGTGCGCATCTCGGTGTCGCCGAGGGTCCGGCCGTCGTACGGGGAGCCCTGGGCGACGGACAGCTGCCAGGTGGTGATCCCGGCGACCTCGCTCTGCTGCTCGTTGAGCTGCGCGACCAGCTGCGGGGCGCCCAGCAGGTTGGCCAGCGTGCTGGTCTCGGTGGTGGTCAGTGCGACCGAGGCGGCCACCTTGTCCGGGTCCTCGTGGTCGGAAACGATCAGCTCGAACCGGCCGTCGCGGTAGGTGATCACGCCGATGCGGTGGCCGGAGCGGGTGGTGAAGTCCTGCTGCGTGCCGAGCCCTGGCAAGGGGGTCACTGTTACGTCCACGTCCAAGACTGTATTAGGAGATCTTTCGCATTTGTCCCGCGGTCGGGATGGATCTGGACGCGATTGGGATGCGCGTGGGCGGACCAGGCAGAATGGACGGTTGGTCCGGCCGGTGCCGGGCCGATCGGTTCCGGCTCGGGAAGGACATGCACGTGGCACACGCCAGGCTCCGCGGTGTGGTGGCGCTCGACGGCCCTTCGGGCACCGGCAAGTCGACGGTGTCCCGGAAGTTGGCGTCCGCGTTGGGGGCGACCTACCTCGACACCGGCGCGATGTACCGGGCCGCGACGCTGGCCGTGCTGCGCGCGGAGGTCGAGCCGTCGGATCCTGGCGAGGTGGCGCGGGTGGTGCGGGCCGCGGCGCTGATCGTGGGCACCGACCCGGAGCAGCCGTCGGTGTCCCTGGACGGCGCGGACGTGGGGCAGGAGATCCGCGGCCCGGAGGTGACCGGTGCGGTGTCGGCGGTGTCGGCGGTCGCCGAGGTTCGCGAGCAGCTGGTCGCTCAGCAGCGGCGGCTGATCGGCGAGGCGTTGGAGTCGCCGGGCGGCATGGTCGTGGAGGGCCGGGACATCGGCACCGTGGTGGCGCCGGACGCGGGCCTGAAGGTCTACCTGACGGCTTCCGCGCACGCCCGCGCGCGGCGCCGCACGGCGCAGGACGTGTCCGAGGGCCGCGCCGGCGACCTGGACCGCACGCACGCCGACGTGCAGCGCCGGGACGCGCTGGATTCCGGGCGGAAGGTGGCGCCGCTGCGGAAGGCCGATGACGCGGTGGAGCTGGACACCACGGATCTGGGCGTGGTGGAGGTGCTTGAGCAGCTGCACAAGCACGTGGAGAGCCGCGGCCTGCTGGCCGGGGCGGAGCGGACGACGCCATGAGTGACGAGACCCTGCCCGAGGGCGCGACCGGCGGCTTGCACCGGTTCGGCCAGTGGATTTCGCGGCGGATCGTGCGGTTGCCGTACCGGGTGCGGATCCACGGTGCGGAGCGGATTCCGCGCACCGGGCCGGTGGTGCTGGTGGCCAACCACAGTTCGATGGCGGACGGGCCGCTGCTGTTCGGAATGATCCCGCGCAACGCGGTGTTCCTGATCAAGCAGGAGATGTTCCGCGGGCCGCTGGGCTGGTTCCTGCGCCGCATCGGGCAGATCGGGGTTCGCCGCGGCGAACCCGACCGCAGGCCGCTGCTGGCGGCGGTGCGGGTGCTGCGGGCCGGCGGGTTGGTCGGGGTGTTCCCGGAGGGCACTCGCGGCGACGGCGACGTGGCGAACGCGCAGCACGGGGCGGCGTGGTTGGCGCGGGCGTCGGAGGCGCAGGTCCTGCCGGTGGCCTGCCGGGGCACGCGTCGTCCCGAGGGCGCGAGCCGTAGGCTGCTACCCAGGATCGACGTGTTGTTCGGGGAGCCGATCACGCTGCCGGCGGGCAAGGGCCGCACCGGGCTGGTCGTGGCGACCGAGGCGGTGCGCACCGAACTGGTCGAGCTGATCGCCGAGTTGGATCGGCTGGTCGCGGACCAGGACCAAGACTATTCGAGAGGGAAACGAGCGTGACCGACGAGTCGGTGGAAGGCCTGGACGGCACGTGGTCCGACGAGGCCGAGTGGGCTGAGTTCGACGAGGTCGAAGCGCCCGAGGGCGAGGCGCCGCCGAAGCCGCAGCCGGTGCTGGCCGTGGTCGGCCGCCCGAACGTGGGCAAGTCGACGCTGGTGAACCGGCTGCTGGGCCGCCGGGAAGCCGTCGTGCAGGACGTCCCGGGCGTGACCCGGGACCGGGTGGCCTACGACGCGCTGTGGAACGGGCGCCGCTTCACGCTGGTCGACACCGGTGGGTGGGAGCCGGACGCCAAGGGCCTGCAGGCGTCGGTGGCGGCGCAGGCGGAGCTGGCCATGCACACCGCGGACGCGGTGCTGCTGGTGGTGGATGCCCGGGTCGGCGCGACCGAGGCGGAAGAGGCCGTGGCGCGGGTGTTGCGCCGGTCCAAGCGGCCGGTGCTGCTTGCCGCGAACAAGGTCGACGACCAGCGCGGCGTCTCCGACGTGCATTCGCTGTGGTCGCTGGGGCTGGGTGAGCCGAGGCCGGTCAGCGCGCTGCACGGGAGCGGTTCCGGTGACCTGCTGGACGCCGTGCTGGACGCGTTCCCGGAGACGCCGCGCGAGATCTTCGGCGCGACGGGCGGGCCGCGGCGGGTCGCGTTGGTCGGCAAGCCGAACGTGGGCAAGTCGAGCCTGCTCAACAAGCTGACCGGGGAAGAGCGGTCGGTGGTGCACGACGTCGCGGGCACCACCGTGGACCCGGTGGACTCGCTGGTGGAGCTCGACGGCGAGGTGTGGCGGTTCGTCGACACCGCGGGGCTGCGCAAGCGCGTGAAGACCGCCAGCGGCACCGAGTACTACGCGTCGCTGCGCACCAAGGCGGCCATCGAGGCGGCCGAGGTGGCGATCATGCTCATCGATGCTTCGGAGCCGTTGAGCGAGCAGGACCTGCGGGTGCTCACCATGGTCGTGGAGGCCGGGCGGGCGCTGGTGATCGCCTACAACAAGTGGGACCTGGTCGACGAGGACCGCCGCCACCAGCTGGAGAAGGAGATCGACCGCGAGCTGGTGCGGGTGCGGTGGGCCGAGCGGGTCAACGTGTCGGCCAAGACCGGCCGGGCGGTGGCGAAGCTGGCGCCGACGCTGCGCACCGCGCTGGAGTCGTGGGATACCCGGATCTCGACCGGCCGGTTGAACGGCTGGCTTTCGGATCTGGTCGCGGCCAACCCGCCGCCGGTGCGCGGCGGCCGGCAGCCCAAGATCCTTTTCGCCACGCAGGCGCAGTCGCGGCCGCCGACGATCGTGCTGTTCACCACCGGGTTCCTGGAGGCCGGGTACCGGCGGTTCCTGGAGCGCAAGTTCCGCGAGACGTTCGGGTTCGTGGGCAGTCCGGTGCGGATCTCGGTGCGGGTGCGGGAGCGCAAGGCCAAGGGCGGTCGCCGCTGATCACCGTGCGCTCGGGTGGCGTGCGCGCTGCGTTCACGCTGTCCCGATAATCTGCTGGCGGCGCTCGGAACAGGGGAGGTGACCGAGTGGTGCGGGCTGAGGACGGCGGGGGGCCGATCCGCGTTGTGCTGGCCGATGACGAGGCCATGCTGCGGCGTGGCCTGCGGGTGTTGTTGGAGGCCGACGGCACGATCCAGGTGGTCGCCGAGGCGGGCAACGGCGATGAGTTGCTGGCGGCGGTGCGCGCGCACCGGGTGGACGTCGCGCTGATCGACGTGCAGATGCCCGGCAAGGACGGGTTGACGGCGTTGCGGACGTTGACGGCGCTGGCGGACCCGCCGGCGGCGGCGGTGTTGACGACGTTCGACCTGGACGACTACGTGGCCGATGCCCTGCGGTTCGGGGCGCGCGGGTTCCTGCTCAAGGACGCCGAGCCGGCGATGCTGGTTCGGGCGGTGCACGATCTGGCGGCGGGCGGGGCGGTGCTGGATCCGCGGATCACGGCGCGGCTGTTGCCGAGGTTCCGCAGCGCGACCGACAACGCGCACGAGATGCAGCTGGTGCGGGGGCTGTCCGGGCGGGAGCGGCAGGTGCTCCAGCTGTTGGCCGATGGCCGGTCGAACGCCGACATCGGGGTTCGGCTCGGGCTGACCGAGGCGACGGTGAAGAGCTACGTGTCGACGGTGTTGAGCAAGCTCGGTGCGCAGAACCGGGTGCAGGCCGCGTTGATCGCGCAGCGCGTGGCGGGCGACTTCCGGTGAGTTCGGGGCGCTGGCCGCGGCTCGGTGCCGAGGCTTTGGCCGCCGGGATTCCGGCGGCTGCGGTGCTGGCCGCGCCGGATCCGTTCGGGTACGCGGTGGTGTCCGGGTTGGTGGCCGCCGCGTTGTTGCCGTTGCGGTTGTGGTTGCCGTGGGTCTCGGTGGTGTTGTGCATGCCCGCGTTGGCCGGTGGCCTGGGGTGGCCGGCGACGGTTGTGGCCCTGTACGCGTTGGGGCGTGCGCGGCCGCGGGTGTCGACGCTGGTCGCGGGGGTTCTGCTGGCGACGGTGGTCGCGGTGACCCCGGTGCTGATCACGCAGTCGCTCGGGGCGGGTTCGATCGTCTTGACCTTTGCTTTCGTGCTGGCGGCCGCTGGTGCGCCGACCGCGTTGGGGATGTTGGTGTCGCTTCGGCAGCAGCTGGCCGACAGCCTGCGGCGGCTGGAGGCGGCCACCGCGGCGGAGTTGCGGGCGAAGGATGAGACGGCGCGCGCGGAGGAGCGGGCCCGGATCGCGCGGGAGATCCACGACGCGGTCGGGCATCACGTCACCCTGATCGCGGTGGAGTCGGCCGCGTTGGCGGCGACCACCGGTGATCCCGCCGCGCAGGAGACCGCGGGCCGGTTGCGCGGGTTGGCGAAGCAGGCGCTGGACGAGATGCGCGCGACGCTGGGGCTGGGCACGGCGGGGCAGCAGGTCGGGTTGGACAAGATCCCGGACCTGGTGGTGCGGGCGCGCGCCGCCGGTGTGGACGTGGAGCTGTCTTCTCAGCTCAGCGAGCCGCACGGGGTGCCGGCGGCGGTGGAGCGGGCCGCGTACCGGGTCGTTCAGGAGGCGCTGACGAATGCCTCCAAGCACGCGCCGGGCGCCGGGATCAAGGTGAGCCTGTTGTGCCGCGGGGGTTCGTTGCACGTCGCCGTCAGCAACGGTGCTCCTGACCGTGTGCTACCGGCCGTCGAGGCAGGCAGCAGCGGGTCCGGGCTGGCGGGTTTGTCGGAGCGGGTGCAGATGGCCGGTGGGCGGCTGGACGCCGGGCCGTCCGCGGACGGCGGCTTCGAGCTGGTGGCCGTGCTGCCGCAGCAGCGCTGATCCGTATTCTTGGCCGCACGCCCGGCTTTGATCCACCACCTGGAACGGAGTGTGCATGCGAGGCCTACGACTGCCCGGCGGGCAGGAGCTGCCAGTGCTGGGGCAGGGCACCTGGGGCATGGGCGAGCGGCGCGCGCAGCGCGCGGCGGAGGTGGCTGCGCTGCGGCGCGGCCTGGACCTCGGCCTGGACCTCGGCCTGGGGCTGATCGACACCGCCGAGATGTACGGCAGCGGCGGTGCCGAGGAGGTCGTCGGTGCCGCGATCGCGGGTCGCCGCGACGAGGTTTTCCTGGTCAGCAAGGTGTATCCGCACAACGCGGGTCGTCACGACGCCGTCGCCGCGTGCGAGCGCAGCCTGCGGCGGCTGGGCGCCGATCACCTGGATCTGTACCTGCTGCACTGGCGCGGCAGCACGCCGTTGGCGGAGACGCTGGACGCGTTCGAGCAGCTGCGTGCCGACGGCAAGATCCGGCATTTCGGGGTGAGCAATTTCGGTCCCGGGGACATGTCGGAGCTGTTCGAGAGCGAACTCGGCCGGCGGTCCGCCACGAACCAGGTGCTCTACAACCTCACCCGGCGCGGCATCGAGCTCGACCTGCTGCCGTGGTGCCGGGAGCAGGGGTTGCCGGTGATGGCGTACTCGCCGATCGAGCAGGGGCGGCTGCTGGGCGAGCCGGCGTTGCAGCGGGTCGCCGAGCGGCATTCGGTGACTCCGGCGCAGATCGCGATCGCCTGGGTGCTGGCGCAGGACGGCGTGTGCGCGATCCCGAAGGCGGCCACCGTGGCGCACGTGGAGCAGAACCGGGCGGCGCTGGACATCGAGTTGTCGGCGGCCGATCTCGCCGAGCTTGACGCGGGCTTCCCAGCGCCGCCGCATCCGGTTCCGCTGGAAATCCTCTAGCGCGCCAGCGATTCGCGCAGGAAGTCCACCTGGAGCAGCAGCAGGTTCTCGCTGGTGGTCTCCTCGGTGGGCATGTGGCTGACGCCCGCCAGCGGTAGCACGTTGTGCGGGCGGGCCGACGCGGTCAACGCGGCCGAGAGCCGGAGCGCGTGGGCCAGGATGACGTTGTCGTCCACGGTGCCGTGCACGATCAGCATCTGGCGTTCGAGGTTGCCCGCGTCGGCCAGCAGCGAGTTCTCCACGTACGCCTCGGGAACCTCGTTGGGGTCGCCCAGGTAGCGCTCGGTGTAGTGGGTGTCGTACAGCCGCCAGTCGACGACTCCGGCACCCACCACGGCGGCGTGGAAGACGTCCGGGCGGCGCAGCACGGCCAGCGCGGCGAGGTAGCCGCCGAAGGACCAGCCGCGGATGGCGACCCGGTCGAGGTCGAGCTCGGGGTGCTGGGCGGCGGCCGCGTGCAGGGCGTCGACCTGGTCCTGCAGGGTCGGGCCGGCGAGGTCGCCGGCGATCGCGCGGTCCCAGTCGGGGCCGCGGCCGGCCATGCCCCGGCCGTCGGTGACCAGCACCGCGAAGCCTTGGTCGGCGAACCACTGCGAGGTCAGGTAGCCCTGGCGGCGGGAGAGCACGCGCTGCGCGTGCGGGCCGCCGTAGGGGTCGAGCAGCACCGGCAGGGGGCCGTCGGCCGGGTCGTAGCCGGCGGGCAGCAGCAGGGCGCTGCACAGCTCGCGGTCGCCGAGCCGGAGGAGTGTGACGTTGAGGTCGACGGCGGGGTCTTCGGCCAGGTTCTCGATCTCGGCGATCTCCCGCCCGTCGAGGTGCACCCGCACCCGGGTACGCGGTTCGTCCATTGTGGACGTAGCGACGACGAGCACGTCGCCGCAACGAGTTCCGGTGTGGACGCCGGGCTGCTCGGTGATCCGCACGGCGCCGTCGGCGGTGACGCGGTAGAGGTGCACCTGGGTCGGATCCTGCTCCGACGCGGAGATCAGGACGTCGTCGGCGCCGACGTCGAGGATGCCCCGCACCTGCAGGGGCGCGGCGGTCCACGGCTGGTCGCCGACCACCAGCCGGTACGCGCCGTCGCCCGCGCTGATGCGCACCAGCCGGCCGCCCGGGGTCCAGGCGGGCCAGCCGGGCTTGTTGTCCACCCAGTGCGGGTCGGTGTCGCGGTGCACCTCGGTGGTGCGCCCGGTGGCCGGGTCGACGGCCAGCACGAGCTGGGTGCGCTGGTCGCGGGTCTGCACCGCGATCAGCGGGGCGCCGTGCCCGGACCAGTGCGCGGTGACGAGGTAGGGGAAGGCCTGGCGGTCCCATTCGACGTCCACCCGGTTGCCGTCGAGGGCGAGAACGGCCAGCGACACGTCGGCGTTGGCGGTGCCGGCCGCCGGGTAGCGCATGGCGGTCGGCTCGCTCAGCGGGGCGGACGGGTCGCCGAGGTACAGGTGCTGGACCGGGGATTCGTCGACGCGGGCCGCCAGCAGCCGCGAACCGTCGGGCGACCACCAGTAGCCGCGGTGGCGGTCCATCTCCTCGGCGGCGATGAACTCCGCGGCGCCCCAGGTGATGTCGGCGCCGTCGGGTTCGGCGAGCGCGCGGTCACCGGAACCGTCCACATCGATCACCCGCAGCTGGCCGCCGGAGAGGTAGGCGATCCGGCGCCCGTCGCGGTCGGGCCGGGGATCGGCGACCGGCTGGCGGGCGGGCAGCTCGCGGGCGTCGCCGGTCGCGACGTCGACGACGAACAGCCGGCCGGAGATGGTGAATGCGGCCAGGTTCCCGTCGCCGTCGGTGGCGTAGCCGGTGATGCCCAGGGCGCGTTCGCGCGCTCGTTCGCGGCGGGCCTGCTCTTCGGGTGAGACCTCGTCGGCGACCCGCAGCGCGGCCGGGTCGGCGAGCATCCGCTCCCGGCCGGTTCGGGTGTCCAGCGCCCAGAGGGCGTTGCTGCGTTCGGTGCCGCCTGCGGATCGCAGGAAGAGCACGGTGGCACCGGCGGTGAAGTTCCGCGGCGCGCCGAGGGTGAACCCCTGGGTGCGGGCGCTGCGGCGGGGAAACGAGGCCATGCGGCCAGCCTGCCATTTCCGGCGCGTGATTGCGCGATCGGGTGGCCATGTGGCGAAAAGCCGCCCCGGGCGGATTATTCGCCGGTGTGTCGGGAGGGGGTGCGGCGCGCCGCGGACCCTACGGTCGGCGCCGATTCGTTTGGCCCGCAGCGGCTTCCCGGTTCCTGCGGGAGCCGATCGACCTGGGATGAGACCTGCCATGTACCTCTCGATGGTGGTGCCGTGCTTCAACGAGGAGCACGGCCTGCAACGGTTGCACGACGCGCTGGTCGCGGCGCTGTCCGGGCGCGTCCGGGATTACGAGGTGATCCTGGTCGATGACGGCAGCACCGACCGGACGCTGCGCGAAGCGCGCCGGCTGGCGGCGCTGAACCCGCGCTTCCGCTACGTGTCGCTGAGCCGCAACTTCGGGAAGGAAGCGGCGATGCTGTGCGGCTTGCGGCATGCGCGGGGCGGCCGGGTTGCGCTGCTGGACGCCGATCTGCAGCATCCGCCGCGGCTGCTGCGGCGGATGCTGGCGCTGCTGGACTCCGGCTACGACCAGGTCGTCGCCCGCCGTGGCCGCGACGGGGAGAGCCGCGTCCGGTCGGCACTGTCCAAGATGTACTACTGGGCGTGCCGGCGGCTCGTGGACGTGCGATTGCAGGACGGTGCCGGGGATTTCCGGGTGCTGTCGCGGCGGGCCGTGGACGCGGTGCTGTCGTTGCCGGAGTACCACCGGTTCTCCAAGGGGTTGTTCGCCTGGATCGGTTTCGACACGGCGTACGTGTCGTTCCGGAACGTGCCGCGGGGCGGCGGCGGTTCGAGGTGGACCTTCGGCGCGCTGGTGAACTACGGCATCGACGGGCTGACCTCGTTCAACAGCAGGCCGCTTCGGCTGTCGATCTACCTGGGCGTGCTGGTGGCGCTGCTGGCGGGCGGCTACGTGCTCTTCGTCGTGGCGAACACCATTGTGGACGGTGTGCACGTGCCCGGTTACGCGACGTTGCTCGCCGGTGTGCTCGGGCTGGGCGGGTTGCAGCTGCTGTTCCTCGGGGTGCTCGGGGAGTACCTGGGCAAGAGCTACTTCGAGGCCAAGCGGCGGCCGCACTACCTCGTCAAGGAGTCGAGCCCGGAGTTCCATCCGCAGGCGCGTGCGCACCGGTTGCGCCCGGCCGCCGATCTGGCGTTGCAGGGGGAGTGATGTGGCGCGAGGCGAGCAGATCGGAGTTCGCGAGGTTCGCGCTCGTCGGCGGCGTGAACACGGCCGTGCACTGCACCGCCTACCTGGCGTTGTTGCTGCTGGTTCCGTACCTGGTGGCGCACCTGGTCGCGACGGCGGTGGCGACGCTGTGCTCGTACCTGCTCAACTGCCGGTTCACCTTCGGGGTGGTGCCGAACCGGCGGAGCCTGCTGCTGTTCCCGCTGTCCAACCTGGCCGTGATCGGGTTGAGCACCGCCGTCGTCGTGGTTTCGGTGGGGGTGTTCGGCGTCGATTCGAGGTTCGCCCCGGTCGCGGCGGGTCTGGTCGTGGTGCCCGTGGCGTTCCTGTTGAGCAGGGCGGCGCTCACCAGCGGACCGCGTCGCCGCGAACGGCGCGTCGACTGGCGGGGCGCGGTCGGTGTCGGGGCGGCCGTCGCGGTGCTGGGCCAGTTCCCGGTGCTGGTGAACCCGTCGTTCTACTTCTGGGACGACAGCGCGGCGCAGTTCCTCCCGATGTGGCACCGGCTGGGCGAGCGGCTGCTGGCCGGGGACTGGCCGCTGGGGTTGGACGTCGACTCGTGGATGGGCGGGAACCTGGCCGCCGAGGCGCTGTTCGGGATCTGGAATCCCGTGCACCTGCTGGATTTCCTGCTGGTGGTGTGGATCGGCGATCTCGCGGTCGGCGCGGCGGTGGTGAAGACGCAGTTCCTCGTCACGCTCGGCGTCGGGACGTTCCTGCTCTGCCGCGGTTACGGGACGACGCGCGGGATCGCGTCGGTGCTCGCGGTGGCGCTTCCGGTGTCCGGGTTCGTGCTGTACTTCCAGGCCGCGACCTGGGCGGGCGGGCTCATGGGCTTCGCGTGGCTGCCGTGGGCGTGGTGGGCTTTGCGGCGGCGGAGGCCTGCATTCGCGGCGTGGCTGCTGTGCTACCTGTGCGTGTCCGCCGGTGATCCCTACGGTGTGCTGGCGCTGGGCGTGATCTTCGCCGGGCTGCTGGCGGAAACCGGCCGGGACCGGCCGCGCGTCCGGCGATTGGTGCTGGTGGGAGTGGCCGTCGCGGCGAGCCTGCCGCTGGTGTTCTTCCCGGTGCTGGCGGCATCGGCGGTGGGGTGGCGGTCCGGGCACGAGCTGTTCAACATCGGCCGGCTGGTGCCGGGCATCGGTGATCTGCTGGCCGCGAGCATGCCCTCGTTCGTGCCGCAGATCCTGTCCTTCGGCGCCTTCCGGATGTCGGTGCCCGCCACGTACTTCGCGTGGTTCGCCGTCCCGCTGCTGGCCTGGCTGGACTGGCGGTCCGCCGGAGTGCTGTGGCGCCGCTGCCGGTGCGCGGTGGTGGTGGCGGGCTGCTACTTCCTGCTGTGCCTGGGGCCGTCCAACGTGTGGCTGTTCCGGTGGCCGCTGCGGCACGTTGCGGTGCTGCACCTGGCGTTGGCGGTGCTGCTCGCCGTGGCGCTGTCGCGGGGTTTGCGCACCGACCACTTCAAGGTGCGGCTGGCGTGTTCCGCGGGATCTGTTCTGCTGGGCGGCTATCTCGCGTTCGCGGCGTGGCCCTCGCTGGCGCCGAAGCACCTCGTGTCGCTGGGCGTGATCTTCGTGCTGCTCGCCGTCTTGGTGCACCGTAACCGGTTGCTCGCCGCGGTGCTGCACCTCGGTACGGTCTGCGCGCTTGCGCTGCAAATGGCCTGGTTCCCGGCGAACCGGGATGTCGCCGTCTACAACTTCCCGCCCTCCGTCGCCGAACTCCGGTCCCGCTACGCGGAATTCCGCGGCGGAACCCTGGTGCAGATCGCCGACCGCGACCTGATCCCGCCCGAAGACGTCGCCTCCCGGAGCGCGTGGCGGCACCTGCTGTTCGGCAACATGCACGCGGCCGCCGGGGTCGCGAGCCTGGTGTCCTACACCGGAATCGGCCACGACGCCCTGCACCGCCGCTTCTGCCTGAGCTACTACGGGGCCACCTGCCCGCAGGCCTACGACCGGTTGTGGGACGGGTTGGCCGACCGGCTCAAGGCGACCCGCGTCGTGGTGCAGCGCCGCCTCCGCGAGGTGACCGAAGCGCCGGCGGGCTGGCGGATCGCCCGGCGGAACAGCGATGTCGTTGTGCTGGAACGGGAATCGGCCCTGCCTTGGCCGTACGGGCGGTTGAGTGCCAGCCGCGGCGTGGAGGTCTTCGACGACCTGCAGCACGGGCAGCGCAGCGAGACCGTGCGGTTCGGCCGCACCGGTGATCGGGCGGAGCTGGTCTTCGCGCGCCTGGCCTGGCCGGGCTATCAGGCCACAGTGGACGGACGTCGTGTGCCGGTCGGGGGAACCGAAGCGGGTTTGCTCGTCGTGCGCCTGCCGCCCGGTCTGCCCGGCGGCACGCTCGCGTTGTCCTGGAGTCCACCCGGATTCGTCCTGCACCTCCTGCTGGCGTGCGCGGGAGCGCTGCTCGCGATGGTGCTGACCGTCGTCCCGCTGAGCGCGAGGAGGAAACCGCGATGAGAGGACTTGCCGCCGCGATCGCGGTGCTGCTGATCGCCTTGCTCGTCGATCCCGCCGCTGCCGCGCAGGCGCGTTCCCACCTGCAGGTCGTGGCGCATCCCGACGACGACATCCTGTTCATGAACCCGGACCTGGCCATCTCGATCCGCTCCGGCGCGACCGTGACGACGGTGTTCCTGACGGCGGGGGAGAGCGACGTGCGGCCCGCCGCGCGGTATGCCGCGCAGCGGCAGGCCGGGGCGCGGGCGGCATTCGCGGCGATGGCCGGAGTTCCCGACGCCTGGGACCGTGCCGGGCTGGCGCTGCCCGGCGGCCGTCAGGCCGAGGTGCAGACCTTGCGCGATCGGCCTCGGGTGCGGCTGGTGTTCCTGAACCTGCCCGACGACAACGACCCGCACGCCACGGGAGGCAAGCACGCGCTGACCCGGCTCTGGCACGACCCGACTGCCAAGGTCGAGACACTGCGACCGGAAGGTTCGGTGCTGGCGGGAACCAGCGTCCACGACCGCGCCTCGGTGCTCGATGCGCTGGCCCGGCTCCACCGGCGGTTCGCTCCCGGCATCGTGCGGACCCACGATCCCGAGCCGGACGTCCGGTACCAGCCGCAGTGGGGAAGCCACCACGATCACCCGGACCACGTGATGACCGCGCGATTCGCCGAGCTCGCGATGCGATCAGCCGGATCGGCGTACCTGGTCCACTACCGCGACTACAACATCGCGGATGCGCCACCGAACCTGCCTGCGGAGATCGTCGACGACAAGCGCGCGATCTTCGCGCGCTACGCGGAGCACGACGCCGAGGTGAGCATGGCGGAGCCCTATGCGACGTGGCTGCGAAGCATGCGGCACCGCTGGCCGTGGAGCGCGAACTGGGCCACGACCGGCCGGAACGGTGGGCTCTCGTACGCCTACGTACGAGGTGGAATTCTCTTCGAAGGCAACGAATCAGGGGAGTCCGTTGTGGACACGTCGGGCTTCATGCCGCGAGAGGGGGCGGTGGGGTTCGCGGATCCGGGCGCGCTCGTGATCCAGGACCGCACCGGCACGATCCTGCTTCGCAACGGGACGAACCGCTGGCAGGACCTCGGCGACCCGTCGGCCGGGCCACCGGCGGCCGTCACGACGCCGGACGGCAGGACGCTGGTCGCGGTCCGCAACGCGCGCGGCGGCGTGAGCACGCGGTTCGCCGATCAGGCGGCCTGGACGGACCTCGGCGGCGCCGGGGTCGTCGACACCGTTTCGGTGCTGCTGACCGGAACCGGGGAGGTGCACGTCTTCGCCGCCGCGCGAGCCGGGCTGCTGCACTGGCGGCTCGACGGCTCCGGCGGCAGTCTCGTCGCGCCGCCGGAAGCGCACCGCCCGGCAGGATCCGTTGCCGTCGCGCGCGGCCGCCAGTCCTTCGCGGCGTTCCGGGAGGCCGCGACCGGGCGGCTGGTCGTGCTCGGCGAACACGCGGGATGGGCGCCGGTAGCCTCGATCGACGCCGCCGCCACGTCCGATCCGGCGCTTGCCGTGCTGGACGGCGACATCCCGATCGTCGCGGCCCGCGACGCCGAAGGCCGGATCGCGGTGTCCGGCACCACCACGACCGTCCTCCCCGGCCGGATCGCCGGGCCGCTCGCGTTCACCCCGGGCGGTCGCCACCTGGTCGCGCTCGGCGACGACGGCCGAATGCACGTGAGCCCGCGTCCTCGGGACGCGGGCTCACGACGGCGGCGGTGGACCTTACGCGGAGGACCGGGCCGTCGTGACGTGCTGCGCAGCTCGCTGCGCCAGCTTCTGCTCGCCGGGGTCGCAGCCGTCCTTGACCTTCAGGCTCAGGAACGCCACCAGGATGTAGAGCACGCTGAACGCGATGGCCACCCCGCCGCCGCCGACCAGCGGGAACAGGATCGTGACCACGACCGGGCCGACGAACGCCGCGCCACCGGCACCGAAGTTCAGGATCGCCAGGGCCGAACCCTTGTCCTTGGGCGAGACCATCGACGGCATCAGCGCCGACAGCGGGACGAACCCGGCCAGCAGGATGCCGTAGACGACGCCGAAGGTAGCGGTCACCGCGAAGCTCTGGGTGGACACGGCGGTGAAGTACCACAGCGGGGTCGCGATGGCGCAGCCCGCGCAGCCGAACCAGGTGATCGTGCGGCGCCAGCCGAAGCGGTCGCCGAACACGCCGAAGAACAGGTTCGCGGCGATGTTCGCGCCGTAGCTGATCGACGCGAGGGTGGCCAGCTGCGGAGCGGTGAGGAAGCCACCGCCCGGCGTGGCCGGGCCGAGCACGAACGGGAACATCGCGAAGAAGCCGTACTGCGGCGCGGTGTTGACGATGCGGATCAGGCCGCCGGCCAGGGTGCGGCGGTCGCGCCAGAGGATGTCCACACCCTCGCCCAGCCGCTTGAGGCTGCGCGGGTTGGCGACCGTCTCGTCGGCGATCGGCTTGAGACCGTGCTCCTCGCGGACCGCGAAGCTACCGATGAGCACACCGATGGTGACCACCACCAGCGACAGCACCAGCGTGCCGTGCTGGCTCAGGCCGAACACGCCGATGGAGACCGCGGCCACCGCCGCGCCCAGGGTCGGCAGACCACCGGTGAAGGCGAACCAGAACCACCCGGCGACCGAACCGCGCATCTTCGTGGGGCTGGCGATCTGCGCCCACACCAGGAACGCGAACGCGAACAGCGGGTAGGCGAAGCCGCGGATGCCGTAGGTGGCGACGATGAGCGTCGGGTTCTGCGAGGGCAGCGCCACGAACAGGAACAGGGCCTCGAACACGACCCACCAGGCGCCACCGAGCCACATGACCCGGCGCGGGCCCCAGATGGAGGAGAGCGTCCCGGAGAACCACGCGGCGATCATGGCCGCGACGCCGTAGAGCGTGACCGTGGCGAACGCCGCGGTAGCGCCGGGCAGTCCGCCGCCCTCGGGTTGCTGCAGGTAGTCCGACAGGAAGGTGGTCTCAACGCCGTCGCCGATCATGAAGATCAGCACGGCGACGAAGCCCCAGAAGAGCTGCCTGGGGATACCGATGCGGTCGAGTCTGCTGGCCGGCCGCAACGACTCGGCATCCGCAGAGGTCTGTTGGGACATCACTGTCTCCAAGGAATCGGAACTTCCCGGTGGTGCGCGGCTAGGACGCGCCCCCGGTCGACGGGTGCTGGCTATCATGCACCTTGTTCAGTTTAACGCGCAAGACGTTAATTCATTTGCAATCTAGTGTGAAGATCAACAGTGCCGCCGGTCTGCTCACTCCACCGGCGACAGTCGGACGTCGGTCTCCTCGCGCATCTCCTCGACCAGCGCCGCGTCCAGTTCGCCCGCCAGCAGCACGTGGTCGAAGGCGCGCACCGGCGCGAACTGGTGCAGCGCCGAGCGGGCCACCTTGCTGGCGTCCATCATCAGCACCTTGGTCGTCGCGCTGGCCAGCATCGCCCGCTTGACCAGCACGATCTCCTGCTCCTGGTGGTAGGTCAGCCGCGCGTTCATCGCCGAGGTGGACAGGAACACGATGTCCACCGAGAAGGTGCTGATCATCTCCTGGCAGGGCAGGCCCAGGTAGGAGTCGTGGGTGCGGGAGTACTCGCCGCCCAGGCCGATCAGCCGGATGTCCGGCACGTCGCGCAGCGCCTCCTGGACCTGGCGGTAGTTGCTGACCACGGTCAGCGGGCCGACCTCGGGCAGCAGCCTGGCCAGCGCGAGCGCGGTGGTCGAGTCGTCCAGCATCACCGACATGCCGGGCGTGATGAACTGCAGCGCGTCCTTGGCCAGCGCTTCCTTCTCGACGGTGTGGGTGTGCAGCCGGAAGTCCGAGCTGCTCTCGAACACTGTGGACGGCTGGGCGGAGACACCGCCGTGGTACTTGCGCAGCAGGCCCCGGGTGACCAGGTCGTCGAGGTCGCGGTGCACCGTCATCAGGCTGACGCCGGTCAGCTCGGACAGTTCCGCGGCGCTGGCGAACCCCTGCCCGACCACGTGGTCGATGATCTTCTGCTGCCGCAGGAGCCGGGCGGACTGCTTCTTCGGTGCGGACGACATGCGGCCATCTTGCCCCGTGGTGCGGAGCACGTGCCGCCGGACATCGCAGACTCACGGAAGTATCACTCTGAGGGTGACACTTAACGTCAATCATGTTAATTTGACCGTGTCAGTGTTTGGCGGGAGGTAAAGATGACCCAGCCCGAAGGGCCGAACGGCACCCACCGCGCGGTCGTGTTCGACATGGACGGCGTCCTGGTCGAGAGCGAGCACCTGTGGGAGCGGATGTGGGCGAAGTTCGCCGCCGCTCGCGGCAAGACCTGGACGGTGGAGCAGACCCGGCAGGTGCAGGGCATGAGCGCCCCCGAGTGGTCGGCGTTCCTGGCCGACTTCAGCGCGGCCCCCGAGTCCGCGGCGGAGACCGAGCGCATCGTCGTCGACGACATGATCGCCGCGCTCGACGGCGGTGAGATCGAGCTGCTGCCCGGCGCCGAGAAGATGGTCACCGAGGTCGCCGCGCGCGCCCCGATCGCGCTCGCCTCGTCCGCGCCGCGCCGGCTCATCGACGCGGTCCTGGACCGCCACGGCCTGATCAAGCACTTCACGGCGACGGTCTCCAGCGCCGAGGTGCCCAAGGGCAAGCCCAGCCCCGACGTGTACCTCTCCGCCGCGGAGAAGCTCGGCCAGGACTCGCGGCACTGCCTGGCGGTCGAGGACTCCAGCAACGGGTTGCGCGCCGCCGCCGCAGCGGGGATGACTGTGGTGGCCATTCCCAACTCCGACTACCCGCCGGCCGAAGACGCCCTGGCCGGGGCCAGCTACGTCGCCACCGACCTGGACGACGTCCGGGCGCGCCTGGTGAGCGGACTGCCCGAACCGGTCGGCAGCTGACGACCGCGGCAGCCGAGCTCACCGAAAGCAAGAGACAAAGGAGTCCTCATGACCAGCGTTCTGGCCGCAGGTGACCACTTCGTCGCTCCCGAGGTGTTCGTCGACGCCCTGCGCAACAGCGCCGGCGCGCACGACCTGCAGTTCAGCACCCTGAAGCTGCCGTGGCCCATCGAGCCGTTCGGCCCGGTCGGCAACGTCCACGAGGCCAGCGGCACCGAGCAGCAGCTGCTCGACGCGCTCGGCGGCGTGGAGATCGTCGCCACCCAGATGGCGCCGTTCACCGCGGACGTGCTGGCCAACAGCCCGCAGCTGAAGTTCGTCGGCGTCTGCCGCGGCGGCCCGGTGAACGTGGACCTGCAGGCCGCCACCGACAACGGCGTGATTGTCAGCTACGCGCCGGGCCGCAACGCCGCCGCGGCCGCCGAGTTCGCGGTCGGCCTGACCCTCGCCGCGCTGCGCCGCATCCCCGGCTCCGACGCCGAGCTCAAGGCGGGCAACTGGCGCGGTGACTACTACGCCTACGAGAACGCCGGCATCGAGCTGGAAGGCTCCACCGTCGGCCTGGTCGGCTACGGCGCGATCGGCAAGATCGTGGCCCGGGTGCTGAAGGCCTTCGGCGCGCACGTGCTGGTGTCCGACCCGTTCGTCAAGGCCGAGGACGCCGCCAACGACGGCGTCGAGCTCGTCGAGCTGGAGGCGCTGCTGCGGCGCAGCTCCGTGGTCAGCCTGCACGCGCGGCTCACCCCGGAGACCAAGAACCTGCTCAACGCCGACAACCTCAAGCTGCTGCCGGAAGGCGCGGTGCTGATCAACTCCGCGCGCGGCGGGCTGCTCGACTACGAGCCGCTGCCGGAGCTGCTGAAGTCCGGCCGCCTCGGCGCCCTGGCGGTGGACGTCTACGACATCGAACCGCCGCCGCGCGACTGGCCGCTGTTCGACGCGCCGAACGTCATCACCACGCCGCACCTGGCCGGGGCGACCCGCCAGACCGCGCACCGCGCCGCCGAGATCGTCGCCGGCGAGGTCGCCCGCTTCCTGGGCGGGGAGCGGCCGCGCTTCGTCGCCAATCCGGACGTGCTGGCCAAGTTCGAAGGCCTGCGGCCATGATCGTCGGGGTCGACGTCGGCACGTCGGTGACCAAGGCGTCGCTGCTCAACCGCGATGGCACGGCGCTGGTCACGCACAGCAAGCGCAGCGCGCTGCACCGGCAGTCCGGCGGCCGGGTCGAGCAGGACCTCGAAGAGGTCATCGGCTCGGTCGTCCAGGTGGTGCGCGAGGTCGCCGCCGCGGCCGAGCAGGTCGGCGAGCCGGTCGAGGCGCTGGCCATCACCGGTCAGGGCGACGGGCTGTGGCTGCGCGACCACCAGGGGCAGCAGGTCGGCCCGGCCATCTCGTGGCTGGACGCCCGCGCCGCGAACGTGCTGGACCGCTGGGAATCCTGCGGCGTGCAGCGGAAGGTGTACGGGCTGACCGGGTCGGGGATGTTCCCCGGCTCGGCCGGTCCGCTGCTGGCGCACCTGGCCGAACACGCCCCGGAGCGGCTGGAGCGCGCCGCGGTCGCCGGCTACTGCGTGGACGCGATCGTGCAGCGCTTCACCGGTGAGATCACCGTAGACGCCTCCGACGCGTCGCTGCCGTTCCTGGACGTGCCGAACCGCAGCTACTCGCAGGAAGCGCTGCAGGCCTGCGGCATCGAGGAGCACCGGCGGCTGCTGGCCGAACCGGCTCCGCCGAACAAGCTGTTCGCGCTGGACGGCAAGAGCGCCAAGGACCTGGGGCTGCCCGCCGGGCTGCCGGTGTCGGCGGGCCCGTTCGACCTGCCCGCCTGCGCGTTCGGCTCCGGCGTCAGCGACGTCGGCGACGGCAGTCTGGTGATCGGCACGACCCTGGGCTGCCAGGTGCTGCGCGACGAGGTCGTCATCGACCCGGACGGCGAGGTCGCGGGCATGTGGCTGGCGACGCCGCTGCCGGACCGGTACCTGCGGGTGATGCCCGCGATGGTCGGCACCGCCAACCTGGACTGGGTGCTGAGCATGGTCGGCGCCGGCGTGGACCAGCTGGAAACGTTGCTGGGCAACAGCAAACCCGGTGCCGACGGCGTGTCGGCGCTGTCGTTCCTGTCGAGCTCCGGCGAACGCGCCCCGTTCGTCGAGCCGCACGCCCGCGGCCAGTTCACCGGGCTGTCGCTGGAAACCTCGCAGTCCGACCTGGTGCGCGCGATGTGCGAGGCGGTGGCCTACGCGGCGCGGCACAACCTGGAGACCGCGGGCCTGACCGGTGAGGTCTCGGCGTGCGGTGGCGGCGCGCGATCGGCGGCGTGGAGCCAGATCTTCGCCGACGTGCTGGGCCGGCCGCTGCACGTGCCCTACGAGGAAGGCGTCGGCGCGCGTGGCGCGGCGATGACCGCGTGGGACTCGCTGGGTGAGCCGGTGGACCGGGCCAAGTGGGCCGCGGCGCGGCGCACCGTGGTGCCGCACCCGAACGCCGTGGAGTTCTACGAGCGCGGCTACCGCGAGTACCTGGAATCGATCGACCGCGCCCGCCCGTTGTGGGGCGCGACCTCCTGACCTGCAAGACATGGCGCTGAGGAGCAGCAGATGACGCGCTTGTACGACGATCCCGCGTCGTTCACCGAGGACATGGTGACCGGTTTCGTGGCGGCGCACCCCGATTACGTCCGGCAGGTGCCGGGCGGCGTGGTGCGGGCGAAACGCGCGCGGCAGGGCAAGGTCGCCGTGGTCACCGGCGGCGGCTCCGGGCACTACCCGGCGTTCTGCGGGGTGGTCGGCCCGGGCTTCGCCGACGGCTCGGTCATCGGCAACATCTTCACCTCGCCGTCGGCCGACGACGCTTACTCGGTGGGCCGTGCGGTCGACCGCGGTGCCGGGGTGGTTTTCTCGTTCGGCAACTACGCCGGCGACAACATGAACTTCGGGCTGGCGGCGGAACGCCTGGAACGCGACGGGATCCGCGCGCACAACGTGGTGGTGACCGACGACGTGGCCAGCGCCCCGGCGTCGGAGCAGACCAAGCGCCGCGGCGTGGTCGGCGACTTCGTGGTGTTCAAGGTCGCCTCGGCGGCGGCCGAGGAGGGCTACTCCTTCGACGAGGTGGTGCGGGTCGCCGAGCACGCGAACGCGCGCACCCGCAGCCTCGGCGTGGCCTTCGACGGCTGCACGCTGCCGGGCCAGGACCAGCCGCTGTTCGAGGTGCCCGAGGGCCGGATGGGGCTCGGGCTCGGCATCCACGGCGAGCCCGGCGTTTCCGAGCGCGACCTGCCTTCGGCGTCGGAGCTGGCGAAGATCCTCGTCGACGGCCTGCTCGCGGAGGCCCCGGAGGCCGGTGCGGCGAAGCCGCGGGTGACGGCGATCCTCAACGGGCTCGGCGCCACCAAGTACGAGGAACTGTTCGTGGTCTGGGGCACCGTGTCCCGGCTGCTGGCGGAGGCGGGCGTGGAGGTCGTCGCGCCCGAGGTGGGCGAGCTGGTGACCAGCCTGGACATGGCCGGTTGCTCGCTGACCCTGACCTGGCTGGACCCGGAGCTGGAGCGGTTGTGGCAGGCGCCGGCCGACACCCCCGCCTACCGCAAGGGGAACGTCGTCCTCGCCGAAGCGGAAGAGTCCGATGTGGACGAAGAGCTGCCGCCGGCACCGGAGAAGGTGATGGTGGTGGCTCCGCCGGAGGGGCAGGCGACGGCGGCGGTCGTGGGGAAGGCCCTGCACGAGGTGGCGGACCTGCTGCACGACAAGGAAGAAGAGCTCGGCCGCCTCGACGCGATCGCAGGCGACGGCGACCACGGCCGCGGCATGACGCGCGGCAGCGCGGCAGCGGTGGCGGCCGCGGACGAGGCCGTGGCGCAGGGCGTCGGCCCGGCCGCGGTGCTGGTCGCGGCGGGCGACGCGTGGGCGGCGAAGGCTGGCGGCACGTCGGGCGTGCTGTGGGGCGCGGCGCTGCGGTCGTTCGGC
The DNA here is from genome assembly GCF_056431445.1 of Saccharopolyspora sp. NPDC045941. Classification (NCBI taxonomy): domain Bacteria; kingdom Bacillati; phylum Actinomycetota; class Actinomycetes; order Pseudonocardiales; family Pseudonocardiaceae; genus Saccharopolyspora; species Saccharopolyspora sp. NPDC045941. Next base: position 3,319 of record NZ_JBWKKU010000077.1, on the reverse strand, counting down.
GACCTGCTGCCGGATCACCGCGCGGCCATGGCCAACGACCTGACCGCGGGCGCCTCGGCGGCTCTCGCGGCGGTGCAGCGCTTGGGCCGCGCGGAGCTCGGCGACAAGACGCTGGTCGACGCACTGGTGCCATTCGTGGAGGAGCTGCGCGCTGCCGTCGAGGCGGGTGCGACCGGCACCGAGGCGTGGCAGCAGGCCGCGAAGGCGGCGACGAAGGCCGCCGAGAGCACCGCGGAGCTTCGGCCCCGCACCGGGCGCGCGAGGCCGCTGGCCGAGCGCAGCGTCGGAACTCCGGACCCGGGCGCGACGTCGCTGGCGCTCGCGCTCACCCGGATCGGGACGGTACTCGCCGGCGGTGCTGGGCTCGCCGGGAACGGGAAGGATGGCGAGAAGTGACTGAGCAGGCGCCGCTGCGCATCGTGGTCGGCTCCGACGACGCGGGGCTGCAGTACAAGGATGCGCTGAAGAAGGACCTGGAGAACGATCCCCGGGTGGCCGGCGTGGTGGACGTGGGCGTCGGCTCGGACGAGCACACCGCGTATCCGCACGTGGCGGTCAACGCGGCACGGCTGGTCGCCGAGGGCGAAGCGGACCGGGCGCTGCTGGTGTGCGGCACCGGGCTCGGCGTGGCGATCAGCGCGAACAAGGTGCCGGGCATCCGGGCCGTCACCGCGCACGATAGCTACTCGGTGGAGCGGTCGGTGCTCAGCAACAATGCCCAGGTGCTGTGCTTCGGCCAGCGCGTGGTCGGCTTGGAGCTGGCCCGGAAGCTGGCGTCGGAGTGGCTGGAGCACCGGTTCGACGAGTCTTCGCCGTCGGCGGAGAAGGTCGCCGCGATCAAGGGCTACGAGTCGGCGCCGGAATCTTCCGGCGCCACCTGCTGAACGAGGGATGAAGTGAGCAGTTCGCGTTTGGCCGAGCAACGGCGCGAGGTCATCGAGATCGCCCGGCGGATGACGTCGGACCGGCTGGTGGTCGGCACGTCCGGGAACGTGTCGGTCCGCAGCGGTGATCTGGTGGCGGTGACACCGTCCGGCGTCGACTACGACAAGCTGGCGGTGGCCGACATCCCGCTGGTGGACCTCACCGGCGAGGTGGTGGAGGGAGACCTCAAGCCGACGTCGGAACTGCCGATGCACCTCGCCGCCTACCAGCGGCACGACGCCGGGGCAGTGGTGCACACGCATTCGCTGAACGCGACGGCGTTGTCGTTGCTGCGCAACGACGTTCCGGCGGTGCACTACCAGCTCGCGGACTTCGGCGGCACCGTGCAGGTGGCGGAGTACGCCACGTTCGGCAGCGACCAGCTGGCCGAGACGATGTCCAAGGCGCTGGAAGGACGCGCCGGGTGCATCCTCCGGAACCACGGAACGATCACCATCGGGGCGAGCCTGTCGCAGGCCTACAACAGGGCGCGGCAGCTGGAGTGGCTCTGCGAACTCTGGCTGACCGCGAGCCGAGCGGGCGAACCGAGCCTGCTCAGCGACGCGGAACTCGCGCGCTGCGCGGAACTGTTCGCGGGCTACGGCCAGAAGTAGCACGGAGCTCGATGGCGCGGAGCGCGCACCGGCGCGTTCCGCGACATCGTCATTTCCGGCCCCGACGGACCTGCTTCACCTCGCGGTCGACGGCCCAGGCGTCGCCGACCGGCCCGATGTGGCCGAGCTTGTCGGGGTTGATCACGCCCCGGATGGCCTGGATCTGCCCGTCGAGCACATCGAGGACCATGGTGTACAGGATCTTGCCGTCCCGGTCGCGGAAGATGGCACCGGGCTGGCCGTTGACCTCGCGCGGCTCGAACATCACGTCGACCCGGATCAGCCAAGGGAAGAAGGCGCCCAGCACCCGGGCCACGTTCTCGGCACCGACGACGGCCCGGGCCAGCTGCGGGGCCTTCCCGCCGCCGTCCCCGACCAAATGCACGTCGGCGGCCAGCAGGCTCTGCAGCGAGCCCACATCGCCGTCCTTCAACGCATCGAAGAACCGCGTCGCCAACTCCTGCCGCTCCTGCCGATCGGCTGCGAACCTCGGCCGCCCGGCCTCCATATGACGTCGTGCCCGCACCAGCAGCTGCCGACAGGCCGACTCCGAGCGCCCCACCGCCGAAGCGATGTCGTCGAACCCGAAGGCGAACACGTCCCGAAGCACGAACACCGCCCGCTCCAGCGGGCTGAGCCGCTCCAACAACAGCAGCGCCGCCATCGACACCGAGTCCGCCAGCTCCGCCGCCCGGCCCGGATCCTGGTAGGGATCGCTGAGTAACGGCTCGGGAAACCACGGGCCGACGTACTCCTCGCGCCGCACCCGCGCGGAACGCAGCACGTCGATCGCGATCCGCGTCACCGTGGCGGACAGGAAGGCCTTGGTCGACGTGGGCAGGGTCGAGGAGCGGTCGAAGCGCAGCCACGTCTCCTGCACCGCGTCCTCGGCCTCACCGACACTGCTCAGGATCCGATAGGCGATCGAGAACAGCAGCGGCCGCAGCTCTTCGAACTCCTCGACCTTGCTCACGCCGACTCTCCTCCAGTTGAAGCTGTAGTTCAGTGGAACTGCCCGGGCACGTAGTCGCCGGCCGGTTGCTGGGTGATGATGTTCAGCCGGTTCACCATGTTCATGAAGGAAACCATGAGCACCAGGGCGGTGAGCTGCTCCTCGTCGTAGTGCTTGGCGGCGCGCGCCCACACGTCGTCGCTGACGCCGGTGGCCGCATCCGCGACCCGGGTTCCCTCCTCCGCCAGTTCCAGAGCGGCACGCTCGGCCTCGGTGAAGACCGTGGCCTCCCGCCACGCCACGACCAGGTTCAGCCGCACCGAGGTCTCACCGGCAACGGCGGCATCCTTCGTGTGCATGTCGATGCAGGCGGCGCAGCCGTTGATCTGGCTCACGCGCAGCGCCACCAACTCCTGCGTCGCGGCGGGCAGCGGGCCTTCCTTGAGTGCCTTGCCCACCGACATGAGGTACTTGCTGGCCTTGGCGGCGGTCGGGCTGGCGAGGTAGTTCAGTCGCGCGTCCATGGTGTGCTCCTCCGTGGTCGTCAGTGGCTACACCTCCCGAGACGAGGTGACTCGACTCCCTGTGACATCGCAGAATGTGACCTGCGTCTCCTCGCTGCTGGCATGTGCGCTTCCCAGGTCCCGGCCCGTCCGGTCGACACCTGGTTCGGCGCTGGCGCGTGGAGCGGCTGCAGGCCGAACAACTCCGACAAACGGGCCGCTCCACATCCGGGCGTCATGGTTCGCCCGCCGGGTCCCGTGGTGCGGGGATGAGTTCCCGGAGGTGTTCGCGGTGTTGGGTGGGTAGTGCTGTGCCGCCTGGTCTG
>NZ_JBWKKU010000076.1:0-43456 GCF_056431445.1 Saccharopolyspora sp. NPDC045941 | reverse complement strand
CTGGCTCAGTTCCAGCAAGGCCAGTTTCGGTCCACGACCATCGCCCATACCACACCCTAACAACCTGACAATGAATCAACGACTCACGACACTAGCGGCTGTTTTGAATGTCGTGGTGTGAGGTGTGGTATCGCGGGGTTTTGTCTTTGAAGCGGCGCAGCCGCTTAGCCCACTTACGCAACTTGCACCGCCGCGGGTTCTCAGGTGTCTTCTCGCGAGGACAGCCCCGGCGTGGTGAATTGGTCATTCATGAGTCGGGGATCCCACAGGGAGAAGGCACCTGAGGTTCCGCTACCGGCACCGCCACCAGAACAAACCCGGAAACAGGCTCTAGCCGACGGTGAGCGCCTCGCGTACGAGCTCTACTGGGTGCCACGCGGTGCGGCCTGCGCCGTGGAAGATCTGCTGCCGGCACGAAACCCCGGTCGCGGCCACGACCGTGTCCTCGGGTTCCGCCGCCAGCGCCGGGAAAAGCCGGTCCCCGCCGACGGTCATGGACGTTTCGTAGTGCTCCGACTCGAAGCCGAACGAGCCTGCCATCCCGCAGCAGCCCGCGTCGATCTCCTCGACCTGCGCCCCCGGGATCCGGCGCAGCAGGGCGACCGTGGCGGCGGTGCCGACTTCGGCCTTCTGGTGGCAGTGGCCGTGGAAGACGATGCGGCGCCCCGCGAGCCAGGAATCGGCGCGCAGGGTCAGCCGGCCCGCGTCGATCGCCTCGACGAGGAGTTCCTCCACCTGCTTGACCCGCTGCGCCACGGCGCGCACCGACGAGGAGTCGGGCAGCAGCGCCTTGTGCTCCTCGCGGAGCATCAGCACGCACGACGGCTCGCAGCCCACGATCGGCGAATCCGGTGCGGTGTCCCGCTCCAGCGAGGTGACCAGCGCCGTCGCCTTCTTCTTCGCGTCGTCGAGCATTCCCTTCGACATGCTCGACCGCCCGCAGCAGCCGCCGCCCGCGAGATCCACCCGCCAGCCCGACCGTTCCAGCAGCTCGATGCCCGCCCGGCCGATGTGCGGTTCGGTGTAGGTGGTGAACGAGTCCGCGAGCCAGGTGACCGCGCCCCGCGGCGCGGCGGGCGGCGCGGACGTTCGGCGGCGGAACCAGCGGAGCAGGCTGACCCGCTGGAACGTGGGCAGCGGGCGGGCCGCCGCGATGCCGAGCGTGCGGTCCAGGATCCGGCGTAGGAAGGGGATCCGGCCGGGCAGGTTCGACAGCGGGGCGGTCGCCGAGCCGAGCCGGTTGAGCGCGCGGATCGAGGAGAACACGCGCGACCGGAGCGGAGTCCCGTGGATCTCGTGGTGGTGCGCGAGCGTTTCGGCCTTCAGCGAGGCCATGTCCACGCTCATCGGGCATTCGCTCTTGCACGCCTTGCACATCAGGCAGAGGTCGAGGATCTCGTGGAGGCGTTCGCCGCCCAGCGCCGCGTGCGGGTCCGGTTCGGACAGCGCCTTCACCAGCGCGTTGGCCCGGCCGCGGGTGGAGTGCTCCTCGTTCTTCGTCGCGATGTAGGACGGGCACATCACGCCCGCGCTTGCCTTCCGGCAGGCGCCGATGTTCATGCAGCGGTCCGCGGCGCCGCGCATGCCGCCGACGACCTCGAACTCCAGCATCGTCCGCAGCGGTGGGGCGGGCGGGAGGGCGTCGCGGTCGCGGAGGTTCTCGGTCATCGACGGCGCATCGACGATCTTGCCGGGGTTCATGACGCCGTCGGGGTCGAAGAGCCGCTTGACCTCGCGCATGGCCTCGTACGGCTCGTCGCCGAAGATCTCCCGGTTGAACTCGCTGCGGGCGAGGCCGTCGCCGTGCTCGCTGGAGTTCACCCCGCCGTACTCGGCGACGAGGTCCTTGACCGCTTCCGCGACGGCGCGCATCTTGGCGACCTCGCCGGGGTCGGTCAGGTCGACGAACGGGCGGATGTGCAGGCAGCCCACCGAGCAGTGGCCGTAGAACCCCGCCTCCATCCGGTGCTCGTCGAGGATCTCCTTGAACCGCTTGGTGTATTCGGCGAGGTGCACCGGGTCCACCGCGGTGTCCTCGACGAAGGCCAGCGGGCGGCGGGTCCCCTCGCCGGCGGCCATCAGCAGGCCCAGGCTGGACTTCCGGACCTTCAGCAGCGCCTGCTGCTCGGCGGGCGTGACCGCGCGGAGCGTGTGGTAGCCGTGCCCGTTCTGCTGCCACCGCGCATCGAGCCGGTCGAGCTGGGCGACCAGGTCCGCTTCGTCGTCGCCGGTGAAGGAGACGAACAGCAGCGCGCCCGGGTCGCCGACGAGCACGTTCCCGAGGTCGGCGAACTCGATCTTCTGCCGCGACAGGTCCAGGATCGTCCGGTCCATCAGCTCGACCTGGTGCGGATCGCAGCTCAACGCGTCCGTGGTGGCCGAGATGGCGCTCGCGGTGTCGGTGAAGTGGCCGACGGCGTAGACCGTCCGCCGCGGCTTGGGCACCAGGTCCACGAGCGCGCGGGTGGCGATGACCAGCGTGCCCTCCGCGCCCACCACGAACTTCGCCAGGTCGAACGGCTTTTCCGGCCCGAAGCCGACCAGCCGGTCGAGCCGGTAGCCGCAGGCTCGGCGCCAGAACGCCGGCATCTTCGCCTCGATGACGTCCTCGTTGGCGGTGACCAGGCCCGGAAGTTCTTGGTAGATCCGCCCTTCGAGGGTCTCCGCCGACGCCCGGCGCGCCCGCTCGGCCTCGTCGACGGGCTCGAACCGGGTGCACGAGCCGTCGGCGAGCACCACGTCCAGCGCCCGCACGTGGTCGATCGTCATGCCGTAGGTCAGCGAGCCGCTGCCCGCGGAGTTGTTCCCGATCATCCCGCCGATCGTGGCGCGGTTGCTGGTGGAGGTGTCGGGGCCGAACATCAGCCCGTGCGCGGCGGCGGCCTGGTTGAGCTGGTCCTGCACCACGCCGACCTCCACCAGCGCCGTGCGCGCCCCCGGGTCGATCTCCAGGATCCGGTTCATGTGCCGGGACATGTCGAGCACCAGGCCGGGCCCCACGGTCTGGCCGACCAGGCTCGTTCCCGCGCCGCGCGGCACGACCGGCACACCGAGCCCGGCGGCGACCTGCACGGCCGCGGCGACGTCGTCGTTGTGGCGCGGGAAAGCGACGCCGAGCGGCGTGATCGAGTACATGCTGGCATCGCGGGAGAAGAGGTGGCGGGTGTAGTCGTCGAAGGCGACCTCGCCGTCCAGCGCGGCGCGGAGCGCGCGTTCCAGGCGAGAACCGAGGGTTTGCCGTGCGGCGGGAGCGTCAGTTGTCGGGACGGTCATCGCGATTCCTTTCCACCGATTCGTCCTTGCGGTCGCCGCGCCCGGCGGACCAGGGCGCCGCACTGATTTGCCTAGGCGCGCAACACCTCCAGGGCCGCTTGGAGGCCGGTGGGGTCGATGGGAACCCCGGACAGTTCGAGTCCCATCTGGACGCCGGCGAGGGTGCCGGCCAGCGTCAGGTCGTTGAAGTCGCCGAGGTGGCCGATGCGGAACACGCGGCCGGCGAGCTTGCCCAGGCCGGCGCCCAGCGACATGTCGAAGCGGTCCAGGATGACCTCGCGGACCTTGTTCGCGTCGTGCTCCTCGCCCAACCGCACGGCGGTCAGCGAGCTGGAGTGCTCGCGTTCGTCGGCGCACAGCACCTCCAGACCCCAGGCCCGCACGGCTGCTCTGGTCGCCGCGGCGTGCCGGTCGTGCCGGGCGAAGACGTTGGGCAGCCCCTCGGCTTCGAGGAGGGACAGCGCTTCCCGCAGTCCGTAGAGGAGGTTGGTGGGCGGGGTGTAGGGGAAGAAGCTGCGCTCGTTGGCTTCGAGGATGGGCGCCCAGGTCCAGTACGACTTCGGCAGCCGCGCCCCTTCGGCGGCGGTGAGCGCCTTCTCGCTGATCGCGTTGAAACCCAGCCCCGGCGGCAGCATCAGGCCCTTCTGCGAGCAGCTGACCGTGACGTCCACACCCCACTCGTCGTGCCGGTAGTCGATGGAGCCCAGCGAGGAGATCGTGTCGACCAGCAGCAGCGCGGGGTGGTCCACTTCGTCGATGGCCGCCCGGATCTCCGGCACCCGGCTGGTGACCCCGGTGGACGTCTCGTTGTGGACGACCATCACCGCGGCGATGCCGTGCTGTTCGTCCGCGGCCAGCCGCTCGGCGACGACGGCCGGGTCGACGCCTCGCCGCCAGTCCCCGGGGACGAAGTCGACGACCAGCCCGAGGCCTTCCGCCATGTCGCGCCACAAGGTGGCGAAGTGGCCGGTTTCGAACGCGAGCACGCGATCGCCGGGGGACAGGGTATTGACGAGCGCCGCCTCCCAGGCCCCGGTGCCCGAGGACGGGTAGATGACGACGGGCCGATCGGTGCCGAACACCGGCCGGACCCCGTGCAGCACGCCCTGCGCGAGTTCCGCGAAGTCCGGCCCGCGGTGATCGATCGTGGGTTGCGCCATGGCGCGCAACACGCTGCCGGGGACGTTGGTCGGTCCGGGGATCTGCAGGAAATGCCGTCCGCTGTTGGCGGCCATTGCACCAAACCCTTCTGAGCCGATCAGGTGACGCCGATTAGGTGATGCTGTGCCGTGACGTGGTACGCTGTGCCGTATGAAAGCGCCGAGAGAGTAGGCATGGCGGACTGAGGAGTCAAGGCATTGCGCAACGTCCTGAACACGCTGCGGGTACTGGAAGAGGTCGCCGCGCGGCAGCCGATCGGCGTCGGCGAACTGGCCCGCGCGCTGGACATGCCCAAGAGCTCGGTCCAGCGCTCGCTGCTCACCCTCGACGAGGCCGGGTGGATACGTCCGGCACCGGGCGAGGTCAAGCGGTGGGTGATGACCACCAAGGCGCTCGCGATCGGCGGCCGCGCCAGCGGTGACCTCGGCCTGCGCGACGCGGCCAGGCCGATCATGGAGGACCTGCGCCGGCGCACCGAGGAGACGATCCACCTCACGGTCCCGGAGGAGGACAGGGTCGTCCTGATCGAGCGGCTGGAGACGTCGAAGCCGCTGCGCATCAGCATGGCCCTGGGGCACGCGCTTCCCCTGCACGCGTCCGCCAACGGCAAGGCGGTCCTCGCCAACAGCGGCCCGGAGGTCCTCAAACGGCTGTTCGCCGACGAGTTACCGCGTTACACCGACAGCACGATCACCGATCCGGACCAGATGCTCGCCGAGCTGGCCCGGATCCGGGAACGCGGATTCGCGCTCAACCACGGGGAATGGCGGGCCGACGTCGGCTCGGTCGCCGCCGTCGTCCTGGAGGGACCGGAGAAGCCGATCGCCAGCCTCAGCGTGAACATCCCGATGAGCCGCCTGACCGAGGAGAACGAAGCGATCTTCGGCGCCGCGGTGAGCGAGGCGGCGAGGAACCTCGGCGCCCGGCTCGGCTACGAAGCGGCGTAACGAAGCCCAGGTCAGTCCGTCAGCCAGGAGCCGGCTCGCGCCCGGAACTGCTCCGGTTCGAGACCGCCCGCGCCGTCGGGAATCGCCGCCACGATCGGCACTCCCGTGACCCGGGGCAGCTCGGCGAGGTTGCACTCCTCGGCCAGGCCGAGCGCTTCCGGCACCGCGCCGAGCACCAGTCCCGCCGGCTCCAGGTTTCGCGAACGCAGGGCGTTGACGGTGAGTTCGGTGTGGTTGAGGGTGCCGAGCCCGGCCCGGGTCACGACGTACACCCGCACCGGGTGGTCCACGGCGAGCCCGGTGGCGAGGTCCAGCAGGGTGCCGCCCCCGGTGTCGAGGCGGACCAGGAGGCCGCCCGCGCCTTCGACGATCACGGTGTCGCGGGTCCGGGCGAGCCCGCGGATGCGGGCCGCGTGCTCGCTGATCGGCGGGATCCCGATGCCGCGCCGCCGGGCGGCCGTGTCCGGCGCGAGGGGATCTTCGAGCCGGGTGAACTCGGCGACCTCGCAGCCCGCCAGCCGCGCCACGACGGAGATGTCGGGTTCGTCGGTGCAGACGCCGGTCTGCGCGGGCTTCACGACGATCGTTCCCGGACCGGAGCGGACCGCGAGCGCCGCGGTGGTCACGGTCTTGCCGACACCGGTGTCGGTGCCCGTGATGATGGTGATCATGCCTGCCGCCGGTGGTCGTCGATGGTGCGGGCCAGCACGTCGACGGCGCGCGCCCAGCGCTCGTCGTCGAGGCCGACGTGGGTGGTGATCCGGAGCCGGGAGATCCCGTCGGGCACCGACGGCGGGCGGAAGCACCCCACCCGGACCCCGGACGCGAGCGCCGCGGCCTGCACGGCGACGGCGACCTGCGGCGACGGCATGGGCACCGAGAGCACGGCGCCTGCCGACCGCGGCACGCCCAGCCGGTCGGCCAGCTCGCCGCCACGCTGGTGGATCCGAGCCGGGAAACCGGGTTGCCCGCGCAGCCGGCGGAGGGCGGCCAGCGCGCCGGCGGTGGGCGCCGGTGCCAGCCCGGTGTCGAAGATGAACGGGCGGGCCCGGTTGGTGAGGTGGTCCATCAGCCCAGCGGAGCCGAGCACCGCACCGCCCATCGCGCCGAGCGATTTCGACAGCGTCGCGGTCATCACCACGTGCCGGTCGTCGGCCAGGCCGTGGGCGTGCACCAGTCCTCGGCCGCCGTCACCGACCACGCCGAGCCCGTGCGCCTCGTCGACGACGAGCAGCGCGTCGTGATCGGCGCAGGCCGCCGCCAGATCCTCCAGCGGAGCGGCGTCGCCGAGCACCGAGAAGACCGACTCGGTCAGCACGATCGCCCGCCGGCCACCGGCTTCGGCCAACGCGGCCCGGACCGCGGCGACGTCGTTGTGCGGGACCACCTCGATCGCCGCCCGGGACAGCCGCGCGGCGTCGATCAGCGAAGCGTGCACGTGCGCGTCGGAGACGATCAGCGTCTGCTTGTCCGCCAGCACGGTCACCGCCGACAGGTTGGCGTGGTATCCGGTCGAGAAGACCAGCGCCGCCTCCCGACCGGTGAACTCGGCGAGTTCGCGCTCCAGGGCGGCGTGCAGCGTGGTGGTGCCGGTGACCAGCCGGGAGGCGCCCGATCCGGCGCCCCAGGCGAGGGCGGCGTCGGCGGCCGCTCGGCGCACCTCGGGATCGCAGCTCAACCCCAGGTAGTCGTTGTTGGCGAGGTCGATGACGTCGTCATCGACCGCCCGCGGCCGCAGCGTGCGCTGCAACCCGGCGTCTTCGCGCTTGGTCCGCTGTTCGGCGAACCACGTTTCCCAGTCGTTCATCCGGCCTCCGCAGCGGCCGCGATGCCGGTGCAGATGGCGGCGATGTCGTCGTCGGTGCACACGTACGGCGGCATGGTGTAGATCAGGTCGCGGAACGGGCGCAGCCACACGCCCTGCTCCAGGGCCGCTTCGGTCGCCTTGACCACGTCGACGGGGTGGTCGAGCTGGACCACGCCGACCGCGCCGAGGACCCGCACGTCGACGGCGTCGATGTCGTGCAGCGCCTGCAAACCCGTGTTGATCCGGCGCACGTCCGCCGCCCAGTCTCCGGTGCTCAGCAGGTCCAGGCTGGCCGAGGCGACAGCGCAGGCCAGCGGGTTGCCCATGAAGGTGGGGCCGTGCATGAGGACGCCGGAATCGCTGGCGGACACGCCACGGGCGACCTCCGTCGTGCAGAGCGTGGCGGCCAGCGACAGGTAGCCCCCGGTGAGCGCCTTGCCGACGCACAGCACGTCCGGGGTCACCTCGGCGGCGTCGGCGGCGAAAAGTGTTCCGGTGCGGCCGAATCCGGTGGCGATCTCGTCGAAGACCAGCACCAGTCCGTGCTCGTCGGCGATCTCGCGGAACACCCGCAGGCATGCGGCGGGGTAGGGGTGCATGCCGCCGGCGCCCTGGAGGAGCGGCTCCACGATCAGCCCGGCGAGCCGGTCCGCGTGCTCGGCCGCGAGCGCGCGGAAGCCCGCCGCCCAGGCGTCGACGTCGCCGTCGAGCCGTGGCGGGCGCTCGCCGAACACCTGCTCCGGCAGCACACCGGACCACATGGCGTGCATGCCGCCGTCGGGGTCGCACACGCTCATGCAGTCGAAGGTGTCGCCGTGGTAGCCACCGCGGACGGTGAGGAACCGGGTCCGCTCCGGCCGGCCGACGCCGCGCTGGTACTGCAGCGCCATCTTCATCGCCACCTCGACGCTCACCGACCCGGAGTCGGCCAGGAAGACGCGGTCGAGACCGGCGGGTGCGAGGTCGACCAGGCGCCGGGCCAGCTCGATCGCCGGCTCGTGGGTGAGCCCGCCGAACATCACGTGCGACATCTGCTCGATCTGCCGGCGCACCGCCGCGTCGAGCACGGGGTGCCGGTAGCCGTGGACCGCCGACCACCACGACGCCATCCCGTCGACCACCTCGCCGACGCCGTCGAGGGTGATCCGGCTGCCCGCGGCGCCGGTGACCAGGCGCGTCGGCGCCGGGTCGGCCATCGATGTGTACGGGTGCCACAGGTGCTCGCGGTCGAACGCGAGCAGTGCTCCGGCGGTCATGTCAGGCGTTGGGGAGGACGTCGGTCCCGGCACCGCGGAGCCGGATCGCCGGATCGATCGGCTCCAGCCGCCCGGTCTGCTGCGCGAGGTCCTCCTCGGAGCCCAGGACGACGAAGCCGTTGTCGCGGATCATCTCGAGGTCCGCCTTGGCTTCCTGGCCCTCCGAGGTGAGGTAGTCGCCGAGGAAGATCGAGTTGGCGACGTGCAGCGCGATCGGCTGCAGCGAACGCAGGTGCATCTCGCGGCCGCCGGCGATCCGGATCTCCTTGTCCGGGCAGACGAAACGGGCCATCGCCAGGATCTTCACGCAGCGGGTGGGGGAGAGCTCCCAGGTGTTCTCGAACGGGGTGCCGTCGAAGGGCATCAGGAAGTTGACCGGGATCGAGTCCGAGCCCAGCTCCCGCAGCGCGAACAGCGCCTCGACGAGCTGCTCGTCGGTTTCGCCCAGGCCCGCGATCAGGCCGGAGCAGGGCGAGATCCCCGCGCCCTTCGCCTTCTCCACGGTGTCGACCCGGTCCGCGTAGGTGTGGGTCTGGACGATGTTGTCGTGGTTGCTCTCGGCGGTGTTGATGTTGTGGTTGTAGGCGTCCACCCCGGCGGCCTTCAGGCGCTCGGCCTGGCCGTCCTTGAGCAGCCCCAGGCAGGCGCAGACCTCGACGTCGGGGTACTCCTCCTTGAGCGCCCCGACCATCTCGGTCACCTTGTCGATGTCCCGGGTGGACGGTCCGCGGCCGGAGGAGACCAGGCACACCCGGCTCGCACCGCCCTTGAGCCCGGCGCCGGCCTGCCGGAGGGTCTCGTCCTTCGACAGCCACGAGTACTTGAGGATCGGCGCGTCGGAGCCCAGCGCCTGCGAGCAGTAGTTGCAGTTCTCCGGGCACAGCCCCGATTTCAGGTTCACAAGGTAGTTCACCTTCACCGCGTTGCCGAAGTGCGCGCGGCGCAGCCGGCCGGCGGCGGCGACGACGGACATCAGCTCGGAGTCGTCGGCGCGCAGCACCGCGAGGGCGTCCTCCGGGGTGGCCGGCACCCCGGCGAGGATTCCATCGGCGAGCTGGTGGAAGGTGTTGTTCATCGCTTCTCCCGTGTCGGCAGGCGCGGCAACCTGAACAGTGTTCACCTGAACGGTGTTCAGGCTAGACTGGGCGGGGCGAGAGGTCAACGGGAGGGGTCTGCGTGCGGTATCACCGGAGCGACGTCGTGGATCGCGCGATCGCGGTCCTCGACGAGTACGGGCTGGAGTCGCTGTCGATGCGGCGACTGGCCGCCGAGCTCGGCGTGCAACCGAGCGCCCTCTACCACCACGTGCCGAACAAGCAGACGCTGCTGGCGGCGGTCGCCGACGAGATCCTGACCCGGGGCAAGCGGCCGCACCGGGCCCGGGAATGGGACCGGCGCGTGGTCGAGGTCTGCGCGGAACTCCGGGACGCGATGCTCGCCTACCGCGACGGTGCGGAGGTGGTCGTCACGGCGCACACCTTCGGCCTCGGCGCCGCCGAGCCCGCGAACCAGCTGCGGGCGGCCCTGCGCGACGGCGGCCTGCCAGACGACCTGGTCGACGTCGGCACCCGGGCCCTCCTGCACCTCGTCTTCGGCCACACGGTGGAAGAGCAGATGGCGCTGCAGGCGGCGAGCGCCGGCGCGATCGACCGGGCGCCCGGCGGACCGGCGGACTTCGAGCGCGGGCTCGAACTCGTCCTGGACGGCCTCCGGTCCAAGGTCGGCGGCTGACGGCGCGCGGGCACCGCAAGGGGTTCGGTGCCGCCTGCCGGAGTCGGCGACGGCACAGCGATCTCCGGGAGGCCCGGCGAGCGACTTGAGGTGGCTGCCGCTCGGGCGCTGTTCGATACTCGGCTCGGGGGGAGTACTTCCGCAGGGTCTGCCCGGTCAGGACGGATGTCCGTTGGCATCCCCGGCAGGCCGCCCTCACGGGCGAAGGAGACCTCGAACGCAACCGAGTTCGAGGGGGTCTCCATGCCTCGTCCGACCGTTCTCGCCGCCCCATCGGACTCGATCGGCTCGCCGTGGCTCTGGGGCATCAGCATCGCCGTGCTGCTGGCGCTGCTGTGCGCCGACTTCCTGGTCACCCGCCGCCCGCACGAGGTCTCCATGCGCGAGGCCATCGGCTGGTCGGTCTTCTACCTCGCCTTGCCGCTGGTGTTCGGGTTCTTCCTGTGGAGTGCGTTCGGCGGCGGTCAGGCGCTGGAGTTCATCACCGGCTTCGTGGTGGAGAAGTCCCTGTCGGTCGACAACCTCTTCGTCTTCATGATCCTGCTGTCAGGCTTCGCCGTGCCGGCGGAACTGCAGCAGCGGGTGCTGCTGTACGGCATCGTCGGGGCTCTGGTGCTGCGCGGGATCTTCATCGCGGCCGGGGCCGCCCTCCTGCAGGCGGGCAACTGGGCGTTCCTGGTCTTCGGCGCGATCCTGTTCGCCACCGCCGTCAAGATCCTGCACGAGGCGCTCACCGGATCCGGTTTCGACCGCGACGTGTCGCAGATGCGCTCGGTGCGGCTGCTGCGGCGGCTGATGCCGGTCACCGACGACTACCGCGGCCCCCGGCTCACGGTTCGCGAAGGCGGCCGACGTGCCTTGACCCCGCTGACGGTCGTGGTCGTGGCGGTCTTCGCCACCGACGTGGTGTTCGCCGTCGATTCCGTCCCCGCCGTCTACGGCATCACCGAGGACCCGTACCTGGTGTTCACCACCAACGCGTTCGCCCTGCTCGGACTGCGCGCCCTGTACTTCGTGCTGGCGACGGCGCTGGCCAAGCTCGCCCACCTCAACCACGGGTTGGCGATCATCCTCGCGTTCATCGGGGTGAAGCTGGTCCTGCACTGGGCGCACGGGATCTGGCCCGCCGTCCCGGAGATCCCGACCCCGCTCTCACTCGCGGTCATCGTGGCGGTCTTGGCGGCCGTCACGCTGACCAGCCTGCGCGCCCGCCGCGGCGCCGAAGAATCCACGCCCGGGAGCTGACCATGTCCACCGAAATCCTCGTCGAACTCGCCGCGACCGTCCTCGTGGTGGCCGCCTTGCTGATCACCTGCGCGGTCCTGCTCGGCGCCCGTCCGCCCGAGGTCCGCACCATTGACCGCGGTGGTGCTCCGCAGCCCCACCCGTGAACACGACGAACTGCCGTCCCGGCTAAGGGAGATTCCCGAGGCCCGGCCGGAAAAGCAGCGACCCCGAAGCCGCTTCCTGGCGGTGTCCGCACAGGCCGAACCGGACACAGTTCGGGGCTTCGGGGTCGGGTAGCTGCCTGGTATTCGCCGACCGCTTGCCCGCGTCGATTTCCACAGGGGCCATCGCACGTCGGGTCGGCTGGAGTGCCTGGGCGGTCCTAGCGGACAGCCACCTCACAAGTCCTGTTGGTATTCAACGTTGGACCACCTCCTTTCCTGTGTACCGAGGAGGCTAGGGGGCGGCGCCCCACCCGGGCAACTGATTTTTTTCGCGGCGGCTGCCACGGGGTTCTCCCGCGCGCAGGACCGGACGATCGCATGTGGACAGAACGATCGGTGGCAGCCGGTCGGCACGCACGCCTCGACGCCTACGTAGCGAACTACGTAGTGCCACGAATGTCCCCGCAACCGGGACCAAAGACACTGGACACGTCCAGCCGAACGGACCGACCGAGGCGAAACGATGGTTCACCAGCCCCACCCGAACGAACCGCTTCCGCACATCGACGCGGCCGAGGGCAACCGAGCCCCGCTCCCGCGGACGCGCTCCGGTTCGGCGGACGCTACGAGGATCTGCGTGACGATCACCTCGCGCACACGCTGATCCGCGAGGACGCAGCGGTCGAGCGGGAGGAGCTTTCGCCCCACGAGCGCCTCAGCTGCCACGTCCACCGGCGGTGGGCGCACGAATGCATCAGCTCCCCGGCGCACGTCATCGCCGTCACCGGGCACCGGTGGTGCCGGAGTTGTGACGCCGAGGCGTCCGTGGCAGTGGACGAGGTGAGCGGCGCGGTTTCGGTCGTCTGCACGCGGTGCCGCACTACCCCCAACAGCGCGGCAACGCGGCAGATCCTGCGCACCTGCCGAGCGAGCCTGGCAGTCGCGCTGGACGACCGCAGGGCCTGCGCCGCGCAGCAGGCCCCCGCTGCCTGACCCCCGGCTTCGCGAGCCCATCGGGGTAGCCGCCCTGGCTCGGAAGGAGCGTGCGGGCTTGGAGGCCGTCGCAGGACGGGCCCTGCCCGGCTCAACCCGACGGCGCCCGGTGCCCGACACCGCCCCCATGCGGCCGATGTCGCATCCTGGGAGGCCCCATGATCCGGCGGCCCGTGCGGTCACGTGCGCGCCGCGCCGCTCGGCGCCACGTTCCCGTGCGAACGCCCCCGCTGCGCGGTCCTCGGGCTCCGCGAGCGGCGGAGACCGGCGAACGCGAGTGCGGCGAACGTGATGACCCACGCGGCCCCGGCGAGCATGAAGGCCACGCCCAGGCCGGTGAGCGGCAGCACCCCGGTGAACGTCAGCGGGAGGATGACCGCACCGGACAGGGCGTTCCCCGCGATGGCCGACCCGGCCAGCCGCGACGGGATCGCCGGGTAGCCGGCGATCAGGCCGAGAGCGACAGCGCCGGAAATGCGCCGAGCCCCATCCAGGTGCCGCTGAGAATCCGCACCCCGCAGGGCGAATTGGCGATGTTCAGCACCATGGCCACGTTCGGCGCCCCGGCCGATGTGACGTTGTCGGAGCTGGCGATCGAGTTCTTCTACCCCTTCGACGAGCACACCTCGAACGCACTGCGCGCGCTGGCATCTGCGGGCACGACCGCCGACTCGCCGCTGTAGCGTTAGGCCCCCGAAGGGGACAGTCGCGCTCTCTGTCGGTTCGCACTGCCGGTGGCGGCGTCAGGTCTCCGGGTGCCACCAGCGGCGGAGTGCCGCCGTGCGGGGGCGAAGCGGGCGGGGAGACCGGTCAGGAATCGAGAAGCGCCGGCCGCGTGCCCGCGCCTAGCGTGACCGGAGTGGACATCACCGGGCAGGGGCCCGGTCGACCACCACGAACGTCCCCACCCGGCTGGTCCCGGGGTTTCCCGATTTCGCAGGAGGTCCGAATGAACTGGAACAAGTGGGTTCGGCAGAGCCACCGCTGGCTTTCGATCGCCTTCACGGTGACCGTGATCGTCACCTTCGTCGCCCTGGCGCAGGAAGAGCCCATCATCTGGGTTTCCTACGTACCGCTGCTCCCGCTCGCGCTGCTCCTGCTCAGCGGCCTGTACATGTTCGCGCTGCCGTACGCCAAGCGCAGCCGCCGAACCGCCGCTCGCGGGAGATGACCAGGTACCTGGATTCCCGCCGAAAAGCCTTGCATCTCAAACGTTCCCGGTCACCGCGCCGCGAGCACCGTCCAGCCGACTGCCCGGAACCCCACCCGGGATCGCGCCTGACGGCCTAACGTGATGCCGGGATCCGACGAGAAGGGGTGGGCATGCGGACTTGGCTGGTTACCGGCGCGTCACGCGGGTTGGGGGCGGCGCTCGTCGACGCGGTGCTGGCGCGAGGGGACGCCGTGGTTGCCACGGCCCGGGTTCCCGAGCGCATCGCCGCCGTCGCGCCGGAGCACGAGGAGCGGTTGCTCAGGTGCCGCCTCGATGTCACCGATCCGGACACCGTGCGGAGGGCGGTCGCGGCCGCGGTCGATCGGTTCGGCCGGATCGACGTGCTGGTCAACAATGCCGCTCTCGGACTCCTCGGTGCCGTCGAGGAAACCTCCGTGGAGGAGGCGAGAACCCTGTTCGACACCAATGTTTTCGGGGTGTTGTCGGTGACGAACCAGGTGCTGCCGGTGATGCGCGCCCAGCGGTCGGGGCACGTGCTGATGATGAGTTCGATGGGCGGGTTCGCCTCCGGGGCGGGATTCGGCGTCTACGCGGCGAGCAAGTTCGCGGTCGAGGGACTGGCCGAAGCGTTGCGGGAGGAGCTCGCACCGTTCGGGATCGCGGTCACGATCGCCGAACCGGGGGTCTTCCAGACCGACTTCGCGTCGGTCGGCTCGGCGCAGGCCGGCCGGTCCATCGACGACTACCGCCAGGTCGGCGAGGCGCTCGCCGAGTACGACGACGGCGAGCCGGGTGGCGACCCGGTGTGGGCCGCCGCCCAGCTCGTCGCCGTCGCGGACCGGGAGGATCCGCCGCTGCGGTTGCCGCTCGGCGCCGACGCCGTCGCCCGCATCAGCGGCAAGCTCACCGCCGTGGCCGCGGAACTCGCCGACCTCACCTAAGGGGTTTCAGACTGGTGTGCGGGCGCATGTGGGGCGCACTGGCACCTTCGGGATGAGCCGGGTGGAGCCATTCTGAAACGGCTTTTAGAGGTGTCTCCTGCCTGATCGCGGGCGAACCCGCGATCAGGCGGTCTTGGGGGCGGCGCGCATGCCGACGTACACGCACGGGGTGCTGTTGGCCAGCGTCGCGAACACCACCGGGCTGTACGCCTCGCCGCCGAGGTTGAAGGGTGCGGCGAAGACCGTCGGCGATACCGGCAGCAGGCTCGCTTCCATCGGTGGGGCAATGCCTTCCAGTTCGTCGACGAACTCGTAGCGGATCCGTGCGCCGCCCGCGTCGTCCCGGCTGATGGTCGTGATGGCTCCGGCGCGCCGGTAGCTGCCCAGCAGCGGCGTCAGATCCACCTCGGGTGGGTTCGCCGGCGGAGCGAACGGGGCCGGCATGCGCGCGTCGGCCAGTTCGGCCAGCAGTTCCCGGAACAGGTCGGCGTAGAGCCGGGCGAAGTCGCCGCCGTTGGTGAGCAGCACGACCACTACGCCTGCTTGCGGGATGACGCGCAGGTAGGACTGCTGCGCGCCCGCGTTGCCGTCGTGGCCGAAGCCGGAGACCCCGCTCCAGTCGTGCAAGGTCCAGCCGAGACCCCAGCCGTCCGCGGACATGCTCCACTTGTCCGGGCTGTCCACCTCGCAGCGCTGCATCGCGGCGACCGCATCGGCGGACAGGACCCGGGTGCCGTCCGCCGCGATGCCGCCGTCCAGGTGCATCTTGGCGAAGCGGGCGACGTCACCGGCCGAGACGATGACCCGGCCGTACGGCCCCGCCGAGCGCGGCATCATGTCCCAGACGGCCGCCGGTTCGGGTTCCCGGCCGAGGTGGCCCATGGCCGCCCGGAACCGCAGCGCTTCCTCCGGCAGCGTCATCGAGTGCTCCAGCCCGAGCGGGGCGAACAGCCGGTCCCGCAGCGCCTGGTCCCAGGTCTGCCCGGTGAGCACCTCGACGATCCGGCCGAGCACGACGTAGCCGAGGCTGCCGTAGGAGAAAGCCGTGCCCGGCGGGCAGTCCAGCGCCACGTCCCCGGCGGCCTCGACGTACTTCGCCAGGCAGTCGTCGCCGCGGCCGGAGTCGTGGAAGAAGTCGTTGGTCACCCCGCCGGTGTGCGACAGCAGCTGCCGGACGGTGATCGTCGCGGTGGCTTCCGGGTCCGGGGTGGCGAATTCCGGCAGCACGCCCACCACCGGCGCATCCAGGTCCAGCTCGCCGGAGTCGGCCAGCTGCATCACCAGCGTGGCGGTGTAGGCCTTGGCGAGCGATCCGGCCAGGAAGACCGAATCAGGGGTGGCGGACACCCCGGTACCCCGGTGCAGCACGCCGCTGGCCAGCTCGTGGACGGTGCCGCCGGCCAGCACGGCCAACGCGGCTGCGGGGACGTGGTGGGCGGCGCGCAGCTCGTCGAGCCTGGCCTGCCACCGGTCGACGTCGAAGTGCGGTACTGGCATTGCTGGAGATCCCCTCTGACCTGCGAACCGAACAGTGTGCGGATGTCCGCACACCGTACTGAGACCGTGCGTTGTTCGCAAGGACGTACACTGTTCGGGCAGATCGTGCGAGAGGGGCGAGGAGACCGCATGCCAGCCGATGAGCAGTCGTTTCCCTCGGTGTGGGCCCGCCCGCAGCGACAGCGGCGGGAGCAGCCGGCGCTGAGCCGGGAGCAGATCGTCGCCGCGGCGCTGCACCTGCTGGACACCGAGGGCATCGGGGCGTTGAGCATGCGCAAGCTCGGCGTCCAGCTCAACGCCGGGGCCACCTCGATGTACACGCACGTGGCCAACAAGGACGAGCTGATCGAACTGGTCGTGGACGAGGTCTACGGCGAGATCGAGGTGCCGGTCCCCGGCGATGCCGCGGGTTGGCGGGCGGCCATCACCGGCTGCGCGCACAGCATCCGGTCGACGCTGCTGCGCCACCCGTGGATCGTCTCCGTGCTCGGCGAGGCGGGCGTGGCCTACCTCGGGCCGAACATGATGCGGCTGACCGAGGCCATCCTCGCCGCGTTCGAGGAAGGAGGCTTCCCGCTGGATGCGGCCGACCGGGCGATGAACACGGTCTTCGCCTACGTCGTCGGGGTGTCGACCAGCGAGGCAGCCTGGCTGACCATGCTCGCGCGCAGCGGGCAGGGCGAGCAGGAGTGGGCCGAGCGCCTGTGGCCCGCCGCCGAACGAGCGGTGCAGGAATTCCCGCGGCAGCGCAAGCTGTACGCCGCGCAGCGGGGCCAGAACCTGCGCAGTGCCCGCGACGACGAGTTCGCCACCGGGCTGGACTGCGTCCTGCGCGGCCTAGCGGCCCGCTTCGTCCCCGGCTCCGGCGCGTGACACCACGCTCCACTTTGGACCTTCGGTCGCGCATTGGCGATGCGCTGAACCGGATTCGGGGGGCGTTTCAGAGCGGTGCGAGGGTGTGTTCGGCATGTGGCCGCCTGGAGTGCAGGCACGCACCGGGCGAGCCGGGTGGACCCATTCCCTCGGGCAAGCCCGGAACGACCCGTCGAATCGGCGGTGCCGTTCTTCCTTCGGCGGGGGATCACTCCGGCCAGTCGGAGTTCTTGATGACCTCGACGAAGTCGCCGCGCACGAAGCCCGGGGAGTAGTAGGCGAGCACGTCCGCCTTGACATTGCCGAACGTCGTCTCGGGGCGGTCCTCGATGCCTTCGGTGAACGCGGCGAGGATCCGGTTCTTGAAGTCGGGGCGGGGGTGCGCCGCGACCACGGCGGCGCGTTGCTCGTCGGAGACCGCGTGGTAGCCGATGCCCAGGACGTCGAGCTCGACGCCGCGGGTGACCAGGGCGACCTCGGGCGCCATGTGCAGCGGGATCTCGGGGGTGGTGTGCAGGGCGATGGCGGTCCAGACCCGGTCGGCGGGTTCGCCGCCGATGCCGTGGGCCTGCAGGAACCTGCGGGCCTCGTCGGCGCCGTCGATCTCGAAGCGCTGGTCCGCGCGGCGGAACCGCTCGGTCAGCCCCAGATCGTGGAACATGGCGCCCACGTACAGCAGCTCGGGGTCGAACCGCAGCCCCTGCTCCCGTCCGCGCAACGATCCCCACAGGAACACCCGCCGGGAGTGGTCGAACAGCAACGGCGACGCGGCCTCGCGCACCAGCTCGGTGGCCTCCCGCGCCAGGGCGCTGTCCGGGATCTGCACGCCTGCGATGGATTCCTTCATCTCCGCTGCCTCCTGCTCGGTCGGTGACGGGTTCCAGGTTCGCCCGGGCGGCTACCCTGGTGCCATGTCCTTCCGGCCAGAAGAACCACAGATCCGGACATGACGCACCGGGTGGCCGTCGTGGTGTTCGACGGTGTGACCATGCTCGATGTCAGCGGCCCGTCGGAGGTGTTGCACCAGGCGGGTCGGCTAGGCCACCCGTACGAGTTGGTGCTGGTATCGCCGAGCGGTGCGCAGGTGGTCACGTCCGCCGGGCTGGGGCTGGCCGGCACCGTCTCGGCGGCCGAGGCCGGTCCCGTCGACACGGTGGTGGTCGCCGGCGGCGACCGGCTCGCCGAGCGGCGGCCGGAGGGCGACCTGCTGGCGGCCGTGCGCACGCTCGCCACGGGGGCGGAACGGGTCGCGTCGGTCTGCACTGGCGCCTTCGCCCTCGCCGAACTGGGGCTGCTCGACGGCCGCCGCGCGACCACGCACTGGCGGCACGCCGAAGCGCTCACCCGCCGCTACCCCCGGGTGCGCGTCGAGCCGGACGCCATCCACATCCGCGACGGCCGCTACGTCACCTCGGCCGGCATCAGCGCCGGAATCGATCTGACCCTCGCCCTCGTGGAAGACGACCACGGCGCGGACGTGGCCCGGGGCATCGCCCGGGAAATGGTCGTGTTCCTGCAACGTCCGGGCGGGCAGTCGCAGTTCTCCACGGCCCTCGCCACCCCGCCGGCGCGGAGCGACGTGCTGCGCTCGGTGATCGCATCCGTGGTCGCCGACCCGGCCGCCGACCACAGCCTGCCGACCATGGCCGTCGCGGCGGCCGTCAGCACCCGGCACCTGACCCGCCTGTTCGGCGCCGAACTCGGCACCACGCCGGCCCGCTGGGTCGAACGCGTCCGCCTCGACCGCGCCCAGCAACTCCTCCTGGACGGGCACAGCGTCACCTCGGCCGCGCGCCACAGTGGACTGGGCACCGACGAATCCCTCCGCCGCGCCTTCGCCCGCCACCTGGGCACGACGCCGACCCACTACCGCCAGCGGTTCGCCACGACGCAACACCAGCCCCCGGCACCGTAACGCTCGCGCGTGGACCGTCGGCGGTTTTCGGCTTCGCCCAGCGCGAACTCCTCGCGCGAAGCCGCGCCAGGAACAGCGCACGACCGGCGCCGGAGACGCATCGACGTCCTGCAAGAAGTCCACTGTGGATGCTCAGGCGAGTGCTCGTCTGGCTCGGCTGAGCGCATCGATGCGTGGTGTGAGGAGAGCCATGCTGTCGTGGATGGGATGTGTTGCCGGAGCGTTCTCCGGGGTAGCCGTTGATCGGCAAGCGCCGGGCAGTCACCCGGCGACGTGCACCCCGAGTTGAGGAGCTCAGCGATGGAACTGGTTGGTCTGCGTCACGTGTACGAGCAGGAGGGGCCGTTCGCGACCGTCTACCTGGAGGCCCGCTCGCCGGGGGAGGACGCGGGCAAGCAGGTCGAGCTGCGGTGGCGGGCGCTGCGCGACCGGCTCCAGGCGGCAGGCGCGCCAGCGGAAACGCTGGACGCCATCGAGTCGGCGCTGAGCGGGGCGCCCGGCGAGGAGCAGGCCCGGGGCCGGGTGCTGGTGGGGGCCGGGTCCGCGGTGCTGCTCGACGAGCCGTGGGACGTCGAGCCCGGAGCCGGCGACGACGCGTTCTGGGATGCGCTCCCGCAACTCGGCGCCTACGTGCGGGAAGCCGCGCGCTCGGTGTCCGAACTCGTGGTGATCGCGGATCAGGAAGGCGCGCAGGTGCGCCAGGATGTGGTGACCGAGCATCGCGGACCGCAGGAGATCGACACCGACGTCGTGGAAGGCACGGGGCACGGCGGCGTGCACAAGCCGCGTCACGGGGCGTTGTCCCACAAGCGCATTCATCGGCGCGCCGAGGAAACGTTGCAGCGCAATGCGAAGGATGTGGTGGCCCATGTGAACGCGGTCGCCGCGAAGTTCCGGCCGCAGGTGGTGGTCCTCGCCGGTGGCGTGCAGGCGCGGACCGAGGTGCGGGAGCACCTGCCGGCCGAGCTCGCGGAGCGCGTCGTCGAGACCGAGCGGGGCGGGCTCGCCCACAACGCCTCCGATGAGGCGCTCGACGAAGAGCTGGTGCGGATCGCCGGCGAGGAGAGCAAGCGAAGGGCGGCGGACAGCGCCGACAGGATGGAGGCGGGCCTGACGCACGGCCGGGCGGTCCAGGGGGACGACTCGGTTGTGCGGGCGGCCGAGCAGGGCGCGGTCGAGACATTGCTGCTGGAGGACGACGCGCCGTCGGAGCACGAAGCGTTCCTGCTCAAGACCTGCGCCGAGACGACCTCCGGCGTCGAACTCGTGCCCGCCGGGACCGGGCTGACCGACGGTGCGGGCGCGATCTTGCGCTTCCCTGTTCAGCAGTGACCGACCGGCCGTTTTCTGAGATGGCGCAAAGGAAAACCTCGCGCGCGTCGAAAGTGGGCAGCAATGACGCAGGGGCCGACGAACCGGGAGTTCGTCGGCCCCTGCACGTTCGGCTCACCCCAGCCGTCGCCCGCGGCGCAGCGCTTCCGGCGGGACTCGGGGGCCCTTGTGCAGCAGCGGATCGGACTCGCGCCCGGGCACCGGCACCGTCCTGGTGCGCGACCGCCCGAACCGCTTGCGGAGCTGCGCCGGGATGTTCCGGAGTCGCGTGTTCCACATGAGATCCAAGACCTCCTCGTGCGCGGGTTTCAGCTGACTCGACACGAGGGTTTACGCCCACGGGGACGAGGAAACATCACCGCCGGCGCCGATCGAGTCCCGCCCGCGTTTCAGGCCTTCCGGTGGGCGTCGAGCCAGTCCGCGATCTCGTCGAGCACGCGGTCCTGCTCCGGCTCGTTGTGCGGCTCGTGGTAGAGACCTTCGTGGATCCGCAGGGTGAGGTCCGGCGATCCCGCGTGGGCGCGCACCAGCTCGCTGGCGGCCGGTGGCATCAGCCGGTCCGCGCCGCCGTGCAGGACGAACAGCGGCATGGTCAGCGACTTCAGGCGCTGCGGCATCGCTTCGACCGCCAGCATGATCTCGGTCGCGGTCCGCGCCCGCATCTTCCCGTTGTGGCAGAGCGGGTCGGTGCGGTAGGCCCGGACGACCTCGGGATCGCGGCTGATGGTGCTCGCGTCGAGGCTGCGCACGCCGAGGTCGGGCAGCAGCTTGGACAGCAGCGGTGCGGCGGCCCGCTCCACGACCGACACCGAGCCGGTGTTGAGCGCGGGAGCGGAGATCACGGCACCGGCGATCCGGTCGAGCGGCGTCCCGGTGAGGTACTGCAGGGAGATCAGCCCGCCGAGGCTGTGCCCGTAGACGAACAGCGGCACGTCGTCGTGGCGCTCGACGGCCAGCCGCGCCAGGAGGCCGACCCCGGCGACGGCAGCGGCCATGCTCCCGATGTTGCCGCGCTTCCCCGGTGAACGGCCGTGCCCGGGGTGATCGAGGGCGTACGCGGTGTAGCCGGCCGCGTTGAGCCGCTCCGCGACGTGGCGGTAGCGGCCGCTGTGCTCGTGCACGCCGTGGACGAGCACGACCACGCCGACTGGCCGCTCGACCGTCCAGCCCTGCCAGTACTGCCCCGAGGGCAGGGTGCCTTCGAAGTGCGCTGCCTTCGGCCGAGCGTCGTCGTGGGACTGCGTCATCGGGTGCCTTCCTGTCCGGTCATGTGCGCAGCTCGCCGTCCGGAGTGCACACGTCCGGGCAAGCCTCGTCCGGTGATCGGATCTCGGCAACCTGTCGGGCCGCCGAGCGGACTTCGCGCCCGATCGCGTCGGCGGTGCCCTGAGTCGTGGCCTCTGCCTCGTGAACGCTCCTGATACCTGCTGTAACCAGCTGTGGACCATGTGGGTGACGATAGCGATTTTCGCGTTCGCGGAATGTACAGTGCGTGGCATTGCTCGAGTGGCTCCGCGCCCGTGCGCGTTGGGCCCGGCGCCCGGGTAGTGCTATGGGAGCGCGGTGCGGTTTCTCGCCCGCGCGAGTCGGCTGTCGCCGCCGCGGTGCAGCTCAGGACGGAGATGGTGAATATCCCCGACAACCAGGCGACGGACGCGGTCGGCGACCGGCCCGACAGCGGTGTACGGCGACCGGGCGCCGCGCTTCTCGGAGATCCGTTGATCGGAGAGCTCGCCGCCGACCTGCGCGAGTACGCCATCTTCGCCCTCGACGCCGACGGCCGGGTGAGCAGCTGGAGCGCCGGGGCTCAGCGGGTCAAGGGTTACGACAGCGAGGAGGTCATCGGGCGGCACTTCTCGGTGTTCTACCCGCCCGAGCAGGTCGAGTCCGGGTATCCGGACTGGGAATTGGGCCAGGCCATGGCGCGCGGGTTCTTCATCGACCGGGGGTGGCGGCTGCGCAAGGGCGGGACCCGGTTCTGGGCGCACGTGGTGATCACGGCGCAGCGGGCGCCGGACGGCAGCCTGGAGGGCTTCATCAAGGTGGTCCGCGACGAGACCGAGGCGCACGCCCAGCGGCAGCGCTCGGAGCGGCGGTTCACCGACCTCTTCGAACTCGCTCCGGTGGGCATCGCCCTCCTCGACCAGGACGAACGGATCCTGGACGCCAACGGTGCCCTGTGCGACCTGCTGGGCGACCGGCTGCACGGCAAGAGCGCCGCCGATCTGATGCACCCCAGCGATTCCCAGGCGGGACTGATCTCGAGTCCTGCGGGCCCGGCCGAACCGGATCGGCAGCCGGCCTCACCCCGCGTTCTGGCCCGCGCCGATGGGCGACCGGTGTTCTGCGACGTGCGGTGCGCGGCGTCGGTGCACGACGACGGGAACCGGTTCTGGTTGGCGGTTTTCCAGGATGTCACCCAGCAGGTCCGGCACGCCGAGACCCTGCACTTCCAGGCGACGCACGACCAGACGACCGGGCTGCTCAACCGGCAGGGCGTCAACGAGTTGCTGACCTCCGTGCTCGCCGGCGGCACCGACCGAGCGGCCGTGCTGTTCTGCGATCTGGACAACTTCAAGCGCGTGAACGACTCGCTCGGCCACGACGCGGGCGACGAGCTGCTCCTGGCCTTGGCCCAGCGCCTGACCACCGAGCTCCCGCAGTGCTGCACACCGGCCCGGCTCTACGGGGACGAATTCCTCGTGGTCTGCTCCGACGTGTCCGGCTGCGGCGGGATCGACGCGCTCATCACGAACGTTTCGGACATCCTGAGCGCGGCCATCCCGTTGCAGGACCGACTGGTCTCCATCACGGCTTCCATCGGCGCGGTCGCCGTCCAGGACGGTGCCACGATCGACGAGATCATCAGCGCCGCGGACGCGGCGATGTTCGACGCCAAACGCGGCCACGGACGCCTCACGCGGACCGCGCCGAGCACCAGCGGGGCGCAGTTGACCCTGGAGGAAGAGCTCCGCGACGCATTGCGCCACGACGGGCTCCGGCTGCACTACCAGCCGATCGTCGCCCGGGACCGGTCCATCGTGCTGGCGGAAGCGCTCGTGCGGTGGCCGCACCCGGACCTCGGACCGCTGGCGCCGGACGTGATCCTGCCGGTGGCGGAGAAGGGCGGCCTGCTGCCCGAGCTGGACCGCTGGGTCCTGCGCACCGCGCTGGGCGAGGCGACCACCTGGAAGTCGCACGACGGGCACCCGGTGGGCGTGACGGTGAACGTCTCCGGGCTGCGCCCCGAGGCCCCGGACTTCGCCGACGAGATCTACGCCGCGATCAGCGAGACCGGCATCGCGCCGGACCGGGTTGTCGTCGAGATGGTCGAGACGTCCCTGGTGGACCTGCCGTCGAAACCGCGCAAGACGATGAGCGACCTGGCCCGAACCGGGGTGCGGTTCGCCATGGACGACTTCGGAACGGGCTATTCCTCGCTCGCCCGCCTCAAGGACCTGCCCACCCAGATCGTCAAACTCGACCGGCGCTTCGTCACCGGCATGGGGACCGATCCGGCCGACCTCGGGATCGTCCGCGCGGTGGTCGAACTCGCCCGGGCCATGCGGCGGACCTGCATCGCCGAAGGCGTCGAGAACATCACCCAACACCGCCTGCTCGAGGGCCTCGGCATCGACGCGTGCCAGGGTTTCCTGTTCTCCCGTCCCCTGCCGGCGCCGGAGTTCCGGGCACTCATCGGCGCGCCCGGCCCTGAGCTCCGGTGACGGTGGTGCCCGTGATCGTTATGCCTCGGTTTCGGGGCGTGCTCTGAAGTCACCCGAGGTGTGCAGGTCCACGCTCTCTATCGCGGTCCAGTACCGGATGGCGTCCGTGACGGCCACCTCCAACTGATCGCTCAGCCTGGCCAGGTGGGTGCCGGCGACCTTCACCTGGTCGCCGGGGTGATCGCTGGTCTTGGCCCGTTCCAGCTCGCGTTCGTCGATGCGCCCCACCTGTTCGGCCAGCACCGAGCTCAACTGGCTGAGCTGGGCGATCGTCGACACGATCGCGGAGCCGAAGGCGTGGAGCTCCCGCAGGGATGGTTGCGGGGTCCTGGCCTGCCGGCTCACGGCCGTCGCCACGGCGTCGCGGCCGCGGTGCAGCGCTTCCAAGGGGTGTTCGTAGTCGGGCATGGCGAGTGCCTCCTCGGCTCGGACGGCCCGGTAACGCTGAAGTACCCGGTGTCGCTGCCCGGCTCCCGCGATGGTGGAGAGCAAATCGTCCGGCGGCGATTGTTTCGGAACCGCCCCGCCCCGGGAATGGCAAGGGCGGTGCCGGAGTGGGAGGTGACATGTCGTCGGCCGGGCGAGGCAGCAATCGCGCGATCACGGTGGGTGTGGTCGCCGACCCCGGCGTGCCCACGGAGATCGCGCACCGGATCGCCGACGGGCTCCCGGGCGAGTTCTGCGCACGAGTCGATCGCGACCTCGACTGGTCCGTGGAGGTCCGGTCCGAGGCGCTGTCGCTGAGCGAGGACGGCCGGATCGACATCGCGGGCAAGGCGGAGGAGAAGAAGTCGTCGGAGGGCTGGGACCTGCTGGTCTGCTTGACCGATCTGCCCCGGCGCGACGCCACCCAGCCCGTGGTGGCCGAGGTCGACACCGCGCACGGGGTCGGCCTGGCGTCACTGCCGGCGATCGGCTGGATCCGGCTGCGCCCGTACGTCCGGGACGTCGTCGTGCACCTGGTGGGGTTGCTCGCGCGGGAAACGCTGAAGCTCACGGATTCCCGTCCGGCAGGCGGGCACCACCACGCGCGGAGGTGGGGCTGGCCCGGTTCGCAGATCCGCCAGGTTCCCGCCGGGAACGACTACGCCGACGTGACCTTGGTGCTGCCCGGGGCGCGCGGCCGGCTGCGCCTCCTGTTCGGGATGGTGCGCGACAACCGGCCGTGGCGGTTGGTCCCGGAGCTTTCGCGGGCGATCGCGGCCGCCACCGCGACCGCCGCGTTCGGCATCTTCTTCCCGACCATCTGGTCGCTGGCGGACAACCTCAGCGCCGTCCGCCTGGTCGTGATCAACCTGGTCGCGGTCCTCGCCATGGTCACGTGGATCACGCTGCACAACGGCCTGTGGGAAAGGCCGCGCGACAGCGAGGACCGCAACAAGGTCGTGCTGTACAACGCGGCCACGCTGATCACCCTGACCATCGGGGTGGCCTGCATGTACGCCCTGCTGTTCGTGATCACCCTGATCGGGTCCACCGCCGTGATCAGCGTGGACTACCTGGGGAAGCAGTTGGGGCATGCGGCGACGTTCATCGACTACGCCAGCCTGTCCTGGCTGGCGAGTTCCATGGGCACGGTGGCGGGTGCGCTGGGATCCAGCCTCGAAACGGAGACGGCCGTCCGGCGGGCGACCTACAGCCGGCGGGAACGCGAACGCCGCGCCCGACGCCGCCGGGAGTCGCGCGAGGAGGGCTAGCGGCCGTGCCGGAGGGATTCCCAGCCTTGGCCGGGAAGTGTTCCTGCTCCGGAGAAGTCGGCGCCGCACCAGGATCGGAGAGATCATCTGCCGTCGGCGGTCGGAGCATCGCGATCGGAAGGGGTAGGAGATGAAGAACTCGCTTGTCCGGCGCGGGAAGATCGGCCCGCTGAGCTGGCATCGCGGACGACGCGGTGCGACGACGTGGTCCCTGCGGCTGGGGCCCTGGTCGTGGACCGGCAGCAGGTCGTCCCACCGGAGCTCCCGGCGTTCCCGGTGGAAGGCCGGGCGCTGAGGGCATCACGCCGCGCCAAGCATGATTCGGCGGTACTTCTAGCCGGGCCCGCCGCCGGCTGGACTAGGCCGGGGCGATACCGGTTACCCGATGGGCAGCAGCGCGAACGGGAAGCGAGGCCGGACGGGAGGATCGGTGATGGACACGATGAGCCTCGCGGCAGACGGATTGGTCGGCTACGCCACCTCCGTGGCGGAAGATCTCGGCGTCGACGTCTTCGAGATCGACATCAACCTCGATGTAGATCTCGCGACCGTGATCATTCTCGTTGATTCCCAAGTACCGGTGTTCGAGGACTTCCCGCTCTTGCTGACCTGGGACGAGGTGAGCGGATGGGCGCTGCGGATCGACACCGACGGCTGCGGCGCGACCGCGACGCTGGAGTTCTTGGGCGAGGACATCCTGCCGGACTCCGCGTCGGTGCGGCGGTTCCTCTGGGAGGCTGTCCGCGGGAACTGCCCCGGCGTGCTCGCCTCACCCGCGTTCCGGCTGCCGAACGCGGGTGACGACCTGGAGCAACGACTCGCGCGGTTCTGCAACTGACGATGGCGGCGGCCGGAATCCAATGTGGCCTGTCGAGGTGCGCGGAAGGTGTTCTTCGTGCCGTCCGCGGCCGCAGCTGACCCGGGAAGCGAGCAATCCCCGCCCGGCGGTCGCCTAGGTCCAGAGCCGGGACTGCGCCGACCGCACCGCGGTCATGACGTGGCGGCGCCGCTCATCGGCCGGCCGCTTGACCGCATCGGGGTCGGGCGCGAGCCGACCGGCCACCACGATGCCGTAGACGGCGTGGTCGAGCGCGATGACGAGACGTCCGAGCAGCCTCCGGCGGGTCGGGCGCACGGCCAGCAACGGCGCGATGACGGCCTCGAACGCCAGCCAGATGACCAGGCCGTACACCGGGCCGAACCAGGGGCGCGACCTGAACTTCCGCGGCAAGACGTTGTACCCGAGCCCGGCCATTGCGCCGTAGGACCAGTGCGCGGCTTCGGTGAGCGCCGTGCGGTGTTCCACGGGCAGCTGCTGGACGGACTCCGGCGCATGCTTGCCGACTATCGCTTCCGGAGGTGTTTCCTCGACGAGACCGACGTTCCCGGTGAGGGTCCGGATGCCGGTCATCGCCATGGCACCGACGAGTCCTCGCGCCCCGGCGCGGACCAGATCGCGAGTCTTCGAGTGCTGGGAACGGGACAACGGGCCACCTCACAAGATCTGTCCTGCCGGGCGGAACACCCACCGGCTACCCACCGGAACGGACCTCAACCGCACGTGGTCGTGGTGCTCAGGGGCGTTGACCTACGCCCGTGGCGAGCTCGTGCAGGCGGCCTCCCGGGACGCGCGGCGCGAGAGGCGGGGTTCTGCCGCCTGCGGCTTCCCGCAAGCCGTGGAGGAATCCTTCGACGGCGTCCGTGGAGCTGTACCGCGGGGACCAGCCGAGTTCGTCCCGGGCTCGCGACACATCCATGACGGGGAGCCGCAGGAAGGCGTCGAACAGGCCCGGCGACGCGGGGAGAAGGTGCAGGTGCCAAGCTGCGGAGAGGACTCTCTTGGCGATGCTGGGTGGAACACCCACCGTCGGCTTGCCGAAGAGCTCGCCGAGCACGCCGGTGTCGATCAGCGGATCCGCGGCGATGTTGAACGCTCCGGCGTGGGTGGAAAGCGCGGCAAGCCGGTACGCCTCGCCGACATCGTTGCTGTGCACCGCTTGTAAGCGCATGCCACCCGGAATCGGCAGGGCCGGCAGCAGGTCTGGCCTGACGAGCCGGTTGATCAGCATCGGCCCCAGGAAGAGCCGTCGTTGCTGGGATGCCGATTCCGGTTTGAAGCAGAACGCGGTCCGCATCCGGACGACCCGGATGTCCTGGTGCTGCAGTTCGAAGGCATCGAGGTACCGCTCCAGGTACGCCTTCTCGCCGCTGTACGCCGCGGCAGGCCATCCGTGGGTCGGCCACGACTCGTCGATCGGCCGCGTGTCCGGCCCCGGGCTGTAGGCGGCGATCGACGACGCGTGCACCAAGCTCGGGACACCGGCCGCCGCGACGGCGTCGAAGACCCGGATGCCGCCGAGCACGTTGTTGCGCCAGGTCGTGATCGGGTCGTGGGTCGGCTGGAACAACCAGGCGAGGTGGATCACCACGTCGGCCGAGGCGAAGCGCGCCACCAGATCGTCTTCGGTGACATCCGTGCGTTCCCAGCGCACCTTCGAGCTGGTGACGGGTGGCTCTCGCCGTGACAGCGCGATGATGGTGCCGACCGCGGGGTCCCGGTCCAGTGCGTCGACCACGCTGGTTCCGATGTTTCCGGTCGCCCCAACGACGACAACGCGCTGGGGGCTCTCGGGCGCATTCATCGTTGGTCTCCTCCTCGGCCCGGTGCTGTTCCCGTCGCATTCACGGCTTCCCCTCGTGGGAAGCGGAAGTGACGACAACTCCGGCTACCCGGCGAAATTCCCGGATAACCTGCGCGCCCTCCTGCGTGATCAAGAACCGGTCCCCATTGCGCGGTCGAAGAACCGGTCCTGCCGCCGTCCACGTCGTGAACGCTCGGCCACCGGCTGCCGCCAGCGCTACACCTCGACCTGGTCGCTCAAGCGAGCTCTTCGTCTGCGTGACCGAGTTCCCCAGCCGCCGAGTAGAAGGCGTTCAAGCCCATGCGCAGGGCATTGCGGTTCCGCGCGCTCATCTGCTGGAGCACTGCGGCGAGGTCGGCTTTCCGAGCACGCCGGAAGCGCTGCACGAAACGGCGTCCGTCAGGGGAGAGCTGCAGGACGATCTCACGACGGTCGATGGCGCTGTTCCGACGTACGAGCAGACCGGATGCCTGAAGGCGATCGCACAAGCGACTGGTGACGGAGGGGATTGAGCCGAGCTCGTCGGAGAGCCCGGCGAGATTGATCGAAGAGTGAAGATCCACCACGATCAGGGCGCGCAGTTGCGGTGCCGAAACCTTCGGCCGGACGCGTTCCGCACTGTGTCCCCAGACCACGACGAGCGCCCGGGCTGCAGTCTCGATCTCGTCGAGGAGATCGGCTGGTGGTGGATCAGGTCGACGTACCAGGGTCGTCTCCCTTGCTTCAGCACACGATCACTGAGGTGATGCTCCATTGTCGCACGCGAATGCCTGGGAGAGTCCCGTGCGATGACAAGGTGAAGCAGCTGTTCGGTCAGTCATGGTCCTGAATAGACGATCGTCAGCCGGACTTTCTCGATGAGCGGCATCTCTTGCGGCAGTTGTGCGTCGTTGCTCTGATGCTGGTGATCCCCGTGCGACTGTCGCGCTTCCTGCGCCTTCGCGTTGGTTTTGGTGCAGGACGCGCTCGCGGCTGCCGGGACGGGCACGAGTTGTCAATGCTGCGGGCGAGCATCAGGTTGCGGCTTGTCTGCACGTTCTGCGGTGACCACCAACCGCGGAGGCTCCTCGGGCGAGGCGTCATCCAGGCGGCCGCCAGCGAGGATCTTCGCCGCTGCCGTGATGATGTCCGCGATCACGCGCAGGCCCCCGCGGATGCCGGCTGCCGCGTTCGGGGTGCGGACCAGTGCGCCGACGTCGACCAGGCTTCGGCTCACCCAGGGCGCGTTGATCTGGGCGACCAGCACGATCTGAACGTTCTCGTGCTCGTGAGACCGCTCTGGAACATGCTTACGGTCGTGCGTGCTTGAGATGATCTGCCGCCTCCGAAGCCCTGGCGCTGCCGGATCGTGCGAGCGATTCCACCGTGGGCATACCCCGGGGGAAGCGGCCATATCGGAGCGGCGGGAGAAACTTTCCGCATGCAGGGTTGGGCGCATACTGGTGGCGAGCGTGGTGTCCGTGGTGTGCCGGACACCGCGAGGCGCTAGTGATCAAGGATGATGCCCGAACGGCATCGACATCCTTGGAGGAGGGGTGCAGCGCCATGACGTGGTTTCCTCGCCTTCTCGGCATCGGAACGGCCGCGGCCGGCGCAGTCGTCGTGCTACGTCCGGAGACCCTCGCGAACGCCTGTGGGATGGGTGATCCGGACGGGAACGTCGCGCCGACCACCGCGGTTCTCTGCCGTGGCATCGGTGTACGAGACGTGCTTTCCGGGTTGGCGATGACCTTTGCGCCGCGTCCGGACACGCTGCGGCTGGCTGTCGTGGCCCGTGCGACGGCCGACTTCGGTGACGCGGCGGTCCTGGATCTTCTGCCCGGCGATTCGGAGACGCGGAACATCGTGGCGACGTTGGCGGCCGGCCGCGGTGTGCTGTGCGCGCTGAGCGGCCTGACCATCCGTTCGGACGCGGCGGACGAAGAAGTTGAGGAGTCGGCAGACGACCAGCAGACCTGCGGGTGGAGAAGGGGTCGCCGAGAGGGGCGCGCGACCGACCGGATGTCTCCCCTGCGGCGCTGGGTAAGCGAGATTGTCGAGGAGGAGCTTCGAGATGCGGACGTGATCGACTGACCTCGCCCGGAGTTTGCGCGCGAAGCCGTTCATGGAACTGGAAAGTCACGCCTCGAATGCCGTGGAAAACGCATCCAGGATGCCTCGGCGTGGTGCTCGATCTTGTTTTCGCGGGAAGCCGGCTCGATCACGAAGTTGTCCCGTGGCAAGGGTTTTGGTCGACTAGTAGGAGGGTAGCCACTCAAGATAATCGCCGTAGCGGCTTGGTAATGGGTCAACACGGGGGCGAGTGGTGACAGCCGTTGGCTGGCCTCAGGAGCTTGCGCGAGCCGTTTGCGTTCAAGGGCGACCGACCGGCCCGCCGGAGACGCCCGCAGGAGGTTGATTATGAAATCTGGACCTCAGATCGCGCTCGCGGTTGCGATCGGCTACGTCCTCGGGCGCAGCCGGAAGATGAAGCTCGCGATCGCGACCGCCGGGGTGATGGCTGGGCGGCGCCTCGGGGTCAATCCCAAGGATCTCCTCGCGCAGGGGGGCAAAATGATCGCAGGGTCCCCCGAGTTGAAGAAGTTGACGGGTGAGGCGCGTGAGCGCCTGATGGACGCGGTGAAATCCGCTGCGATCGCGGCGGCGACGAACAAGATCGACTCGATTGGCGACAACCTGACCAAGCGGGCCGCCGGTTTGCGGACTCCCAACATCGGGGAGCAGGCGTCTGGTCTTGGTGAGCAAGCCGCTGGGCTCGGCAAGCGAGCTTCTGGACTCGGCAAGCGGACCGCCGGGGAAACTCCGGAGGAAGACGTGGACGAGGGTGAAACGGCTGCCGAGGAGCAGGAGGAAGAGCGGGCTGCGGTGCCGTCACCGCGACATGCCCGCAGCCGGACGGATGAACGTTCGGCATCGGCTCGCGGGAGCACGCGTCGTTCCGACTCGAGTGGCAGGAAAGGCACGGCGCACGAGGAACCCGAGTCACGGTCGAAGACCACCGAGCGCGCCAGGTCGACGGCCGGTGGTGGGGCATCGGCAAAGGCTGCGGGCCAATCGAGTGGCCGGGCCGGGAGCAGAACCGGCTCTGGAACGTCGGCTCAGCGCAAGTCGGGAACGAGTTCCAAGTCGTCCACCACTAAGAAGTCGTCCTGAGCGTGGCTGAGGTGATGACCATGGCGGAGCAGCCCGATGGGCGTCGTTCCGGTTCTGGCGGGTTGTTGAGCGAGCTGCCGCTCGAACCGTTGAAAGCGGGGCTCCAGGATTTGTTGACCGCAGCCGGGGAGCGAGCGGCTGGTTTCGTCAGCGACAGGGTCGAGGACATGACCGAGAGGCTTGTGGAGTCGGCTGAAAATGGTGGTGCCGGGTTGGTGGCCGCATTGACGGGGGGTAAGGAGTTGGCTGCGGGAGGGTCCCCGGTCAAGTCGGCGCTGAAGGCCGGCTTCTCCGGATTGAAGGAGAAAGCAAAAGAGACGCTGGGCATGGGTGGAGGCAAAGGGGGGAAGAAGGGCAAGGCCAAGGTTGTCAACATCATCGAGCACAATGATGTGGGACTGCCGCTTCGCGTTGTGTACGACCAGTGGACCAGGTTTGAAGACTTTCCCGACATGACGAAGAAAGTCCTCAGCGTGGACCAGGAATCCGACGAGAAGATCAACTGGAAGGCGCAGATCTTCCTGTCCAAGCGAAGCTGGGAAGCCACCATCGTCGAACAGGTTCCCGACGACAGGATCATCTGGACTTCGACAGGCGCGAAGGGGAGCGTGGATGGATCGGTCACGTTCCACGAGCTCGCGCCGAACATGACGCGAATTCTGCTTGTCCTCGAATACTATCCGCAAGGGTTCTTCGAGAAGACGGCGTACATGTGGCGTGCGCAAGGGCGGCGTGTGCGAGCGGACTTCAAGTACATCAAACGGCACATGATGACGCGGACGATCTTGGAACAGGACAAGATCGAAGGATGGCGCGGCGAGATCCGCGACAGGGAGGTCGTCCGGACTCACGAGGATGCCCTGCGCGAGGAGCAGGAAGGGTACGGCCGCGAACCCGCCGAGGAAGAAGAGGAATACGAAGGCGAGCGCGCCGAAGTCTACGAGGAGCCCGAAGAGGAAGAGGGCGAAGAAGAAGGTTACGAGGAAGGCGAGGCCGAGCGGGACGAGGACTACGGCGAAGCGGATGAAGAGGAAGAGGGGTACGAGGACGAAGAGGAGTACGGAGACGAGGACCAGGAGTACCGGGAAGGTGACGAGGGCGAGGAAGAAGAGGAGGAGGAACGCGGAGGGCGTCGGAGTGAACGTGTGACATCCAGCCGGAGAAGGTGATCGCATGACCGTCGCGAGCATGCAAGGCGGCGGCGGGTCCCCGGTGCAGCGGGGAACCGGAGGCACTCTTGCAGACGTGGTCGAGCTCATCCTCGACAAGGGGCTGGTCATTGACGTGTTCGCGCGTGTCTCGCTCGTGGGGATCGAGATCATCACGGTCGATGCGCGCGTCGTCGTGGCCAGTGTGGACACCTACCTGCGCTTCGCTGAAGCGACCAACAGGCTGGACCTGGATCAGAAGGGCGGCAAGGACCTTCCAGAGCTCATGCAGGGCATGACGGAGAGCGGTGCGAAAGGTAAGACCAAGGGAATGATCGACGCGGCCAAGGACAAGTTCGACGAGTTCCGCGGTGCCGACGAGGGCGACAAGAGAGAGAAGCAACCCGTACGGCGCAGGGAATCACGCAGTCGGGAGCGTGAGTGATGGCCACACCCGCAGAACGAGGCGACCAGGTCCAATCAGGACAAGGAGACGACGTCGATCGCGGTGTGTACGTGTACGGGATCGTCGGCCACCGGGAGAAGCTTCCGGACGATCTGCCCTCGGTCGGAGATGGCAAGGAAGAGGTGGACCTGGCCTCGTACGGCAAGCTCTCCGCCCTGGTCAGCGAGGTGCAGCTCGTTCGTCCGCTCGGGACGCGCGAGGATTTGCTCGCGCATGAACGGGTACTCGACACCCTCGCGGCGGAGGCGGCAGTGATACCGATGCGCTTCGGATCCGTCGTGAGAACCAGGGAAGCCGTCGTCGAAGAGCTCTTGGCGCCCCATCAGGGGCATTTCGAGGAACTGCTCGCAGAGCTCGCCGGGCTGGTGCAGTTCACCGTTCGCGGCCGGTACGCGAACAACGCGCACCTCCGTGAAATCGTTTCCGAAGAGCCCGAGATCCAGGAACTCCGCGCGGCCCTTCAGGGGCTGCCCGAGGATGCGGGCTACGCCGAGCGCTTGAGGCTGGGAGAGCTGGTCAACAACGCGGTGGTCAGGAAACGCGAAGTCGATACCGAGACGCTGATCAGCTCTCTCGAGAAGTCCTCCGCTGCTTCCGCTTCCCATGCGGTCGCGGGTGAGGACGACGCCATGCACGTCGCGTTCCTCGTTGATCGCGAGGCGGTGGCTCAGTTCGAGGAAGCAGTGGATGATCTCGGACGGCAATGGGATGGGCGCGTCAACTTGCGGTTGATCGGGCCTCTCGCTCCCTACGATTTCCTGCCGGAGACCTGACATGGGGCTCATCACCGGACTGCTCACGCTTCCGCTGGCACCGGTCCGAGGTGCCGTATGGGTGGCTGAGCAGATCAAGCAGCACGCGGAGCGGCAGTACTACGACCCCGCCTTGATCCAGCGCCAGATAGCCGACGTCGATGACGCGCACGCCGCCGGCGAGCTGACCGATCACGAGCGCGACGAGCTGCAAGCGGACCTGCTGGCCAGGCTGTTCGAAGCGCAACGCCGACGTGACGCCGGGGAGATGTGAATCCGGTGGCCACCACGCGGGACGACGACGCCAGGGATCGCGAGCCACCTGCCGATCGCCCTCGGCGACCTCGGCCACGGCCAACGGGATCGAAGGCGTCGGCGCCACGCGACGATCGTGCCGAGAAGGACCGCAAGCCGCCGCGAGTGCGTCGGGAACCGGAAGGTGAAGAGGATAGGCGAGGTAGTGATGACGGGGGACGTCCACTCAAGGCCGCCGAGGCCGCGCAGCTGGCCGTCCGCCAGGTGCATGAACTGACGGGCAGGCAGCCAGAGGGTGTCACCTCGCTGGAGCGCGCGGAAAACGGTTGGCGCGTGAGCGTCGAGGTGGTCGAGAGCCACCGGGTTCCGGACACGGCGGACATCCTGGCGGTGTACGAAGCGGAGCTGGACCAGGACGGCGACCTCCTTTCCTACCGCCGGGTAGATCGCTACTCCAGGGGACGAGGTGACGAACGATGAACGGATACGATCGCGAGGAGCGGATGACGGCGCCGGAGGTTCGAGGCGGCGGGGCGCGGGCACCCGCCTGGTACGGACAGCGCGCGGCACCACCTGCGAGACAGGAGTCCGCGAATCTCGCGGACATCCTCGAACGCGTCTTGGACAAGGGAATCGTCATCGCCGGCGACATCCAGGTGAACCTGCTCGACATCGAGCTGCTGACCATCAAACTCCGGCTCGTGGTCGCCTCGGTGGAACGCGCCCGCGAGATGGGGATCGATTGGTGGGAGCACGACCCGACTCTGTCGTCCGGCCACCGCGATCTGGTCGAGGAGAACCGGCAACTGCGTTCTCAGGTCCGGGAGCTCGAGTCCGAACGCGGCACACCGCAGGGCGCGATAGAGCAAGGAGAAGACGAACAACGCAGTGAGAGTCGTCGAAGCGCACCTCCTCGGCGCGCCTCTGAGGAGCAGGACCGTGGCTGAAACGCTGTCCTACGTCTACGCGATCTCCCGGAAGGACGCCGACTTGCAGCCCGGCGCCGCGGGGATCGCCGGATCGGAAGTCCGGCTGGTCGGCTCTGGCGAGTTGGCAGCGTTGGTCAGCACGGTGCCCGCTGAGGAGTTCGGCGAGCAAGGGCTGCGGAAGAACTTGGAAGATCTGCGCTGGCTGGAAAGAACGGTGCGCGAGCACAATCGCGTCGTCGACGCAGCAGCTGCCACCTCGACCGTCGCGCCACTGGCGTTGGCCACGGTCTACTACAACGACGCTCGGGTCCAGGCCGCATTGACCGAACAAGCGCCCATGTTCCTCGACGTCCTGGCGCTGATAGCCGGCCGCACGGAGTGGGGGGTCAAGGCATACGCGGACCTCGTCAAGAGCACGTCCGGGGAACCTGCTGAGCCGGAGACCGGCGAGGGCGAGCGCCCGGGACAGGCTTACCTCCGCAAGATCCGGGCACAGCGGAAGGGGCGGGCCGAGGCAGAGCATGAAGCAGTGGAGCGAGCAAGCGAGATCCACGATGCCTTGAGCAAGCTCGCGCACGCGAACCGCGTGCACCCGCCGCAGAATCGCGACCTCGCGGCCTACCGAGGCTTGATGGTGCTCAACGGCGCCTACCTGGTCGACGACTCGCGGACCGAGGAGTTCACCTCCGCGATCGATGACATAGCGAGCGGAAGCTCCCTGCAGATCGAGCTCACGGGACCTTGGGCACCGTACTCGTTCGCGGTGGTATCCGCGGAGAAGCGGTGAGCGCGGCGATGACGACAGGACACGACGTCAGCACGCGAACTGTCCGGGACGCTCGGGAGATCGCGCTCGTCGACCTTCTCGACCGGCTGCTGGCCGGCGGAGTGGTGATCACCGGTGATGTGACCATCTCCCTGGCCGGGGTGGACTTGGTGCGGGTCTCGCTGCGGGCGATCATCACATCGATCCAGGAGAGCACGATGAACGTCGACTCCTGGGAGCGGGGCAGTGATGGGTGAGCCGTCCGGAGAACGGCGGGTCGGCCGGTCGGGAAGACTGCAGCACCGCATCGAAACCGATGCGGAGTCGGTCCAGCGCGATCTGGTCCGGCTCGTGCTGACCATCGTCGAGTTGCTGCGCCAGCTCATGGAACGCCAGGCCTTGCGCCGGGTCGACCAAGGCACGCTCGATGATGAGCAGATCGAAGAGCTGGGTCTGGCCCTCATGAAGCTGGAACAGGCGATGACGGAACTGCGCGATCGATTCGGACTCTCCACCGACGATCTCAACCTCGACCTCGGGCCGCTCGGCCCGCTGCTGCCGCGGGACGACCAGTGATGGTCACCTGCCCTCGTCGTCGCTTCCGGAGCTGTGAGCGTCGTGGGCCCTTCGCCGCAGCGCGTTCTTGCGGACACCACGACGTGGGCCGCACACCAGCGGAGGTACGCGGCCCACGAAACATGTGGCTATCCGTCTTGGCCGGGTTTCTTGTCCTTGTGCCCGGTGACGGCATCCTTCACCTTGTCCGCCGCCTGCTTCAGAGCACTCGTGGTCTGTTCGCCCTTGCCCTCGGCTTCTTTCTCCTTGTCGCCGGTGGCTTGACCGAGCTTCTCCTTCGCCTTGCCGGCGATTTCTTCGGCCTTGTGCTTGGCTTCGTCGCCGATGCCCATCTCATGCTCCCTTGGTACGGCTGCTCGAGACTCCGCTCGCCTTCGCGTGAAGCTCAGCCCGAAGGTCTGCGAAGTCGCTCCCTGCATACCCGCGACGCGTTGGCCGTACACCTGAAGGTACTTGTTTCAGTGTGACGTGTGGCACTGCTGTTGTATGCGGATTGCTGCGAGGCCGGAAGTAGGCAATGGGCTGCCGCTCGACGACCTATTCGGATGTTCGTACCCGGACAGGCCGACGATTCCAGTTGTGCTGTTTCGGGTACCCGATGGGGAACTCAAGGTTCGGTGATGGCCGTGATTCGGATAAAGGTGGCACTGGCGAACCTCGTCAGGATCTTGCTCGGCTGGTGGGGTTGGGCGAAACCGGCTTTGCGCCGCCTCGGCCGGAAAGCATTCCGATGGCTTCGAACGTTGTCCGCGACACTCGCGGGCGCGTTCGGAAAGCTTTCGCGGGCGGTGCCAGATGTGGTGCGTGGGCGGAAGTTCGGATTCTCCGGGCGCGCCAAGAAAGCGAGAAGCGCTTCCGGGCGTCGTTCCAGTCGCGGAAGGGACTCGGGTAGGGCAGGTGCTAGGCACAGGAAGCGAATGAAACTCCGGGGCGGCAAGAGATAAGTCGCGTGTTCGCCTCCGATCGGCCCGAGAAATCCAGGTCGGAGGTGATTCTGGAAAACGGGGTCGATGTGAGTGAAGCAAGCGCCCCTCCGGGGCGGCGAAAGAAACAGCCCGGGGAAGTCATCGGCGATCGAAGTGGGCGGGATGAGTCCCGATCGCAACGAGATCTCGCACCGTCCGGGCGAGCCCGCAGGTTGCCGGCGTTGGCGTCGGCGGAGTCGACCGCCGGAGACGTGGCCGATCGCAGCGGTGCGCCCGCTGAGGTCAGCGAGGGTACGGCAGTTGCGCTGGGGCGGTTGAAAAGCAGCCTCCGGCGCCTCGTCGACGCCGTGGTCGAAGTCTGCGCACAGCTCATCTCGACGAGGGTCGAGAGAGTCGTTGGCAAGCTCGCTGAACGCGCGGACAAGTCCGGGCCGGTGCCTGGGGCTGCGCTTCGGGCGGTGCGGGCAGTGCTCCTCGGGAAGAGTCCGGTCTGGGAGGCGATCAAGGGTGCGATAGCCGGCATGAGCTGGCAGACCAAACTCATCTTGGCGGTCGGGATGATCTTGTTGCCGATCCTGCTGGTCGTGTTGGGCGTGGTCCTCCTGCTGGTGCTGATCGTGCGTGCCGTTGTGGTGGCGTTCCGCGCGGTAACGCAGCGAGGTTGAGGCATCGCTTGACCGTGGCTCACTGGATCGAGCGATGCTTGAAGGTGTGAACTCGCGAATGGCGTCCGTCTCCCGGCGGCAGAAGAATGGGTTGCAACCGTTGGCCCGTCTGGTGGCATCGCTGATTTGGAGCTCGAGACATGATAAAGATCAAGGCCTACCTGTTCACGCTCCTTGGCTATTTGCTGCGCTTCTGGGACATGGCCAGGATCGCATTGCGCCTCGTTCGAAAGTTTGCCCAGGACGTGCTCAAAACCCGTGCGTCGAAGCGTCACGGCAAGCGCAGGTTTGTTCGGAGGTCAAAGGTCCACGAGCGGCGGATGATGCTTTTGCGGCGCACGAGCATGGTGGCAGCGGGGAGCGCGACAGCGGCTGCCGTGGCGTACGTCGTTTACCGCATGGTGCGGTCGTCGAAGGAAACAGAGGAACGCCCGCCCGGGCGGGCGGAAGCCCCTGAGGAAGCCGAAGCATCGACTGACGAGGGTGCTCGGCCGGCTGAGGAGACGTTCCCACCCGAGGACGCCATCCCGGCAGCCAGGGCAGCCGAAACGACCAGTACCGGGAAGCGAGGTCGAGGCTCAAGGCGACTGGCCCGGCTTCGTGGTTCCCGCTAATGGCCGGCGGTTGCCGACCTTGCAGGAGCCATTCGCTCGACCAGCGATGCCGAGACGCCTACGCGATCACGGTGCGGCTGCGATCGGATGAGACCGGCAGAAACCGGGCATTCCGGCGCCACGCCGTGCTACTTCTCGACGACGGTGGTCCTGGCCGTTTCTCGTGGCGGCGCTTGCTCAGGTAGTTCCACGCTCCCACCTTGGCGAGTGCGGATTTCGCGAATCATGTCGCGGATCTCGCTCAAGAGCAGGGCTTGAGCCATCGTCGCCCAGTACAGCGCTTCATCCCTCGGCTTGATCTGTTCGGCAGCCGCTCGTGCCCGGGCAAGAGCTCGGTCCGGATCGGTGACGATCTTGCTGGTCTTGTTGTCCTTGGCCATGACCACGCCATACCCGCGGCCGCGATCATCAACACCGCGGCGCGATCGTGAAGTCGAGGGGGCGGCCGGCGAAATGAGGAGGGGAGGCGGTGGTGATGGCCAAGGAAGAGACCGGGAAGCGGAGTCGGGAGGACGTCAGCACGGAAGGGAGCTGGGCGACCACGTCGGGACGAGTCAGAGAGGCCGCACCGACGGCCGAGGTCGCCGAGACCGAGCACGGCCGCACGACGATCGCCGCCGGGGTGGTGCAGAAGATCGCTGCAGTCGCCACTCGCGAAGTCTCGGGCGTGGCGGCACTCGGTGGGGGAGCGGCCCGGGCATTCGGCGCGGTCCGGGAACGGATCCCTGGCTCGAGCGCTTCGCAAACGTCGGGTGTGGCGGTGGAGGTCGGGGAGAAGCAGGCTGCCATCGACCTGGACATCACCGTGGAGTACGGGGCCGCGCTGGTGGATCTGGCGCGGGCGGTGCGCCGCAACATCATCACCGCGGTGGAGCGCATGACCGGACTGGAAGTCGTGGAGGTCAACATCGCAGTCACCGACATCCGCCTGCCCGGTGAGGAGAAAGCCCCAGCGCCCACCCGTGTCAAGTGACGCTCCGTCGGGCTGGGGGCGCGGAGAACGGAGGCTGACGACCACTCGGTCGAGCTTGCTGCAGGCATTCCTGGGCCGACCCCGCGCGTATTCCTCGGGGTGCTTGATCGCGCACTCTTCATCTTATCGGTACTGGTGTGTCCCCAGTGCACACTCCAGTACCCCTATCGCAGAGTGGTTCGGCCGACATCGAATGACAGTGACGGGAGCGGTTCGTGTCCTGCGATTCGTCCGCTGACCATTGACAGCTGCATGCGAGGGCTGTGTCCTGCAGTACAGGCGGGGCAAGCCAGCCCCTGCAGTACGGGTTCGCCGGCGTTGATACGGCTTGCTGACCGTGATTCTGCTGGTTCCCGGCCAACGGCGGGAGGGAGGAGCGTGCCGGTGAAGGCTGCCACCGTGGTGCCCGGAAAGCCGGAGCTGTCGGCGGTCACCGAGCTGCCCGATCCCGTTCCACAGCCGGGCGAGCTACTCGTGCGAGGACTGCTGGTGGGGTTCTGCCGCCTTGATCGTGATGTCACCGAACGCGCGCATGGTGCCTTGCCGTTGGGGCAGGACCGCATGGTCCTCTTCCACGAATCCGTCGGCCAGGCGATCCACGCTCCTGCGATCAGCGGGTTCCAGGATGGCGACTACGTGGTCGGTGTCGTCCGGCGTCCGGACCCGCAGCCGTGCGAAGCGTGCGCCGCCGGGCAGTGGGACTTCTGCCTCAACGGTGAGTACACCGAACGCGGCATCCGGGGCCTGGACGGATTCGGTGCTCAGCTATGGACCGTCGAGCCCCAGTTCGCGATCAAGGTCAGTCACGGGCTCGGGGCTCTGGGCGTGCTGACAGAGCCCGCATCGGTGGTGGCCAAGGCGTGGGAGCAGGTCGACATGATCGGTCGACGCGCCTACTTCGCTCCGCACCGCGCGCTGGTGACCAGGGCTGGACCGATCGGCCTGCTAGCTGCGCTGCTAGGCGTCCAGCGCGGCCTGGAGGTGCATGTCCTCGACCAGGTCGCCGAGGGGCCGAGACCCGATCTGGTCCGTGCGCTGGGCGCCACCTACCACACCTCGCTGGACGATCTGCGTTGCGAACCGGACGTCGTGATCGAGACGACCGGATCCGGCAGGCTGGTGTTCGAGGTTCTGCAGCACACCGCGCGCAACGCCATCACCGTGCTGACCGGTCTCGCGGGCCACCACCGCACCATGCCCTTCCCCGCGGAGGCAGCGATCGACAACGAGTTGATGCTGGACAACGACGTCGTTGTGAGCAGCGTGAACGCCAACCTGCGCCACTACAAACAGGCCGTGCAGGCGTTGGCCGCCGCAGATCGGAACTGGCTGGAATCCTTGATCAGCCGCCGGATCCCGTTGCGCAACTGGACCGATGTCTTCGACACGGGACCTGACGAGGTGAAGGTTGTCGTAGATCTCCAAGCCTGACATCAG
Organism: Saccharopolyspora sp. NPDC045941; assembly: GCF_056431445.1. Lineage (NCBI taxonomy): Bacteria > Bacillati > Actinomycetota > Actinomycetes > Pseudonocardiales > Pseudonocardiaceae > Saccharopolyspora > Saccharopolyspora sp. NPDC045941. Next base: position 2,441 of record NZ_JBWKKU010000076.1, on the reverse strand, counting down.
CACCCTGACGACATCCACAAAGAATCTCGTTGGTCGGCAACGGTGACCGCACCATCGGTGTGCTGAATCATGGCCGCGCCTAACTGCGCGGCGATGATGGCCGCCATTGCTCAGCCGGAGTGGCTGATCGCGAGGAGGGCGACGTCGTCCGTCGGCCGTTCGGTGCCGACGAGCTTGTTCATCACCGTGGTGCACACGGCGTCCGCCGGAGCAGGGGAGACCGCCTCGCAGAGTTGGTCCAGCCCGACGTCGATCGAACGGTGGCGGCGTTCGACCAGGCCGTCGGTGAAGAAGCAGACGACCCCGTCGTCGGGTAACGCGAGCACGCTGGTCCGCCGTTGGCGGCGGGTGACGCCGAGACCGACGGGGGGATCCACCGGCACCTCGGCGAGGTGGCTGCGGCGGGAGGGCGTGCCGACGACCGGCGGCAGGTGTCCGGCCATCGAGATGTGCAACGTGGCCGCGGCCGGGTCGTAGATCGAGTACGCGACGGTGGCCATGGCGTTCGGTTCGAAGTGGGTGACCTTGCGATCCAGCTTGTGGAGGACCTGCGCGGGGTCTTCCGTCTCGAGGGCGTAGGCGCGCAGGGCGCTGCGCAGCCGGCCCATGATGATCGCCGCGGCCAGGCCGCTGCCGACCACGTCCCCGATCACGATGCCGATGTGCCCGGACGGCAGGGTGAAGACGTCGTACCAATCGCCGCCGACACCTGGACCGACGCCCGACACGTACCGCGCGTCGAGGGTGATCCCCGGGACCGAGGGCAGTCGAGTGGGCAGCAGGCTGCGCTGGAGCGCCTTCGTCGCGGCGCGCTCGGCGCGCGTCGTGCTGGCGCGGATCGCCAGCGCGATGCGATCGGCGAAGAGCTGGAGCAGGTGCACGTCGCGCTCGGTGAAGCGGCGGGTGTCGTAGGTGCCGATGTAGAGCACTCCGATGATCTCGCCGCCGGCCAGCATCGGGGTGCCCATCAGCGTTTCGATCCCGTGCTCCTGGAAAACCGGGCGGAGGACCGACGGGTCTTCCTGGCTGTCCAGGATCGGCGGCCGGCGTCCGGAGGCGACCGCGTCGGCGAAGGCGGGGCCCACGTGAACTCGAACGTCCTGGCGGACCTCGTCCTCGATCCCGACGGCGGCGGTCGCGACCAGCAGCTCACCGGCGGGTTCGTAGCGCATCACCGCGGCGGTGTCGACGTCGAGCAACTTGCTGACCCGGCGCAGCATTTCACGCAGCAGGTCGTCGGATTCGAGGTGCGCCAGCGCCGTGTCGGTGACGAGCTCGATCTGCCGCAACCGCTCCTCTGCGTCGTCGGACGAGTTGACCGCGGGCCGCATGGGAACAATGGTAGCCGCGCCGATCCTTGATCAACTTTGCGTTCGGGCACGGTGACGACCACCATGGGGGCATGTCCACGTCTACCGGTTCAAGCGACCCCGCAGCCCCGTTGACCGTGGTAACCCGATGGTCTGATCGCGTGTTGCTGATGGAAGTCGCGGGTGAAGTCGAACTGCTCAACGCCCCGCGGGTCGAGTCGGCGATCATGAACGCCTTCGACATGCGGCCCGAGGTCCTGATCCTGGACCTCTGCGGGGTGACGTTCCTGTCCTCGGCGGGGCTCGCCGTCCTGGTCCGCGCCCGGAATCGCGCCGGAACCGACATCAAGTTCCACGTTGTCGTCGAAGGCCCGGCAACGGTGCGGCCGGTGCAGTTGACCGGCCTCGACCAGGAGATCGCCTTCTTCTCCTCCCAGGACAAGGCGATGGCCGCCGCCGCAGGCACTTGAGTTCGGCGGTCCGCGCCACGGATGGGGCTGGAAATGATGGCTGGTGAGCCGAACGGAGGTCGTGCTCTCGGTGCCGGCGGGGATGGCGGATTGCCGGTGCCCGCGCTGCGCTACCGGATGGTTTCGGCGTCTCCGGGGGAGTTGCCCGCGCTGCGCGACGAGCTGGCGAGGTGGAGCCGCGGCGCGGGCCTCGGGAGCGACGCCGCGGAAGCGCTCGCGCTGGCGTGCTACGAGGCGATGGCGAACGTCGTCGAGCACGCCTATGCGCGTCCGGGTGCGATGGACGTGGAAGCGGTGCACTTCGCCGCGGAGCGCCGTGTGCAGGTCACGGTCACCGATCGCGGCAGCTGGGTGCCGCTGGACTGGGGTTCGGACGTCGATCGGGGCAGGGGGCTGCCGTTGATCCGCCACCTCGCCGACGAGGCGGTGATCATGCCGGGAGATGTCGGCACGGAAGTGCGGATGAGCTGGTCAACGCCCGGCGCATGACGTCCTGCCGCAATTTCAATGAGGTTTTTCCAACCTCGTTCTGCGTGGCGGTGCGGGTGGCGGAACCTCAGAGGCTCCCTGGTCTGTGGGTGCCCTGACTTATTGATTGGTAGTGCAAATGTGGCGTGTCTAGTCTGCGGCGTAGCGGACTTCGTCCTTGCCGAAGAAGGCT